>JAAXUD010000478.1 GCA_013336205.1 Lentimicrobium sp.
TCCTTGCGGAATAGTTGGCATGGCAATCGTATCAGCGTTTACAACATTGACTGATACTGAATCAACTGTGTCTGATTCAGAAGAGTTATCTGGTTTTTGCATTTCATTGCAGGCAGCCAATACAATCATCAGACAGAGACTGACAATTTTAATTGAGGAATTGAAATGGTTCATTTTAGAAATAACTATTTAATTTAATTTCAGTTTTAAGAATAACCGGATGAAGTTATCAGTGATTTCAGTTTTGTTTTGAACGAAGAAAATCAACAACTACCCTGGCTGCTTTGGCAGAAGCACCTTTCCCTCCCAATAAAAGCCGGAGTTTATCATAATTGGTGATCATATCCCGTCTGTATGTTGTATCATTAATCAGAAGTTTAAGTTCTGAAGCTAAATTCTCCCTGGTTAATTCATTTTGGATCAACTCTTTCACTACTTCGGTATCCATAATCAGGTTAACCAGTGAAATATATTTCACTTTAATAACCTGACGGGCAATAAGGTAAGAAGCCAACCCACCTTTATAACAAACGACCTGGGGTGTTCCGATCAGCGCAGTTTCGAGGGTAGCGGTACCAGAAGTAACGAAAGCGGCCGAAGCCTGACGCAAAAGATCATAAGTTTTATTCATGATGACAGGAATCTTATCATCAGCCATTAGTTTCCGATAGAATTCCTCCCCCAGGGAAGAGACCCCGGCGATGGCAAAATTTATGGATGGGAACTCCTTTATAACTGAAAGCATAAGCGGTAATACTTTTTTTATCTCCTGTTTACGACTTCCGGGAAGTAAAGCTACGATGGGCTTACCATCATCCGGCAGGGCAAGACCTGTCGAACCTTCAGCCAGCGCATCAAGTAATGGATGACCGGCAAAATCGACCTCTACACCGCGGTTTGCATAATATTCCTTCTCGAAAGGAAGAATTACGATCATTTTATCAACTACTTTCCTGATGATTTTAACCCTGGACTGTTTCCATGCCCAGACCTGGGGTGAGATATAATAGATAACGGGAATCTTCTGCTCGTGCAGAAATTCAGCGATTCTCAAGTTAAAACCGGGGTAGTCAATCAGAATTACCGCATCAGGCTTATGGTCAATGATATCGCGTTTACAAAATGAAAGATTGCCGAGTATGGTCTTCAGATTTTCAATTACTTCAAGAAACCCCATAAATGCCAGGTCACGGTAATGTTTTACCAAAACCGCCCCTTGTTGTTGCATCAGATCGCCGCCCCAGCAACGAAACGAAGCAGTTGTATCCAGCTTTTTAAGCTCTTTTATTAGATTGGAAGCATGCAGGTCTCCCGAAGCTTCTCCGGCTATTATATAGAATTTCATAGATCAAAAAAGAAGATGCTGAAAGGCTTCTTATCAAGAAAAACAAAATAGAGGACGATCATCAAAAATACCAGGAGCAGCGCACCCATCCCGGCTTTTTCAAAATGCAGCTTCCGCATATAGTAGCGCATCAGAAATATAGCCGGCACAAAAGCAAGCAAAATAAGTTTGTTGGGAGGTAGAAACTCAGAAAACATACGGTAAAACCACGGACCGGTTAAAATTATCAGAAAGGAGGTAACCAGGCTTAGTGCCAGGGCTGAGAATAATCCGATAAAGAAATTATCATGTTTCCACATAGAAAGTTCAAGTTCAAAGTATAAAGTCTAAAGCTCAAAGTCTAAAGTTAAAAAGTGAGATTTACAGAAGAATCCTGCTTAAAAACAATAAAAGCTATCACTACTCAATAAAACCTGGAAAGCTTAATCCAGATTGCCTGTTTCCCATTCCCTGAGCAAAGGTATGGTTTTATGAGATGTGAGGTCAAAATGAACCGGTACAACCGAAACATAATTGTTACTCAACGCCCATTCGTCTGTATCTTCACCTTCATCCCGGTTGCGAAAAATACCGGTTAACCAGAAGTAGTCACGCTGATGCGGATCTTTCCGGTGATCAAATTTTTCATCCCAGAAAGCCATAGCCTGCCTTACCACCTTAATTCCCTTTATCGGGGAACCGTTAACTGCAGGAATATTTACATTAAGACAGGTATAATCAGGAAGTCCTTGTTGCAAAACATTATTCGCTATAGACAGTATGTACGGCTCACATTTGCTGAAATCAGCGCCATGGGCATAATCGTTCAGGGAGAAGCCTATTGACGGGATATTTTCCATTGCACCTTCCACAACAGCGGCCATTGTACCGGAATAAATAACGTTTACCGATGAATTGGATCCATGGTTGATCCCGGAAACTATCATGTCGGGATTTCTTCCAAGAATGGCTTTCTGGCCAAGCTTTATACAATCGGCGGGCGTGCCATTGCATGAATACTCTCTGTAGCCGGGTTCGTCAACAAGTTTGTGTACCCTGAGTGGTGAGTTAATTGTTACCGCATGCCCCATTCCCGACATAGCTTTATCAGGAGCAACAACAAGCACTTCTCCAATTTTACGCATCAACCCAATAAGTGTGCGAATTCCGGGTGCATATATACCATCATCGTTTGTAACAAGAATCAGTGGCTTATTCATTCATTTTTAGTTTTTCAGTTTGTTGTGAGCGTTACAGACCGTATCGGTAAAAACAACGCTTATTTGCCCGGCATTATTTTTTCTTACACGGTTTACAGGCTTAGTTCCAGGTAATAAACCAAAGCGATATACAAAGGTTCAGTTTTCATGAAGAGATTGCTTGTGCTCGATACTGGTAACACCGGCACTTACAATAAATTTCATGACTTCTGCCGGAGGTGCATCAAGAGGTGTTATATTTTCAACGGGCACAATAAAAAGGTTGCCCGAAAAATTATAGGAGTGCGGCAGATAAACGGCTACCTTTCCGCTTGAAATACCAAGGTTTGACAAATCTCTTTTTGTAACAAAACCCATCTTTTCAAGGTTGGCATCGCGGCTGACTTTAACAAGCACAGGTTCGGTAAAACGTTTTTCCTTCCCTACAAAAGCCGACATAAAATCTTTGATTGAGGTATAAATGATTTTAACCAGGGGCGCCTGACTGATAAGCTTATCAAGGTAGGAAAGAAGGGGTCTGAATACAATGGAAGAGCCTAAAAATCCAATAATGGTAATTGAGCCAAGGATAACGATCAACCCGAGTCCGGGAATTCTGAAACCAAAAATATTGAGAATTACATCGGTCAGGATCCCATCAACCACTGTAAATGAGACATAAAGAATGTAAATTGTCAAGGCAACCGGGGCTGTAAAAAGCAAGCCCTGCAGAAACCACGACAACAGTTGTTTTGATATTTTTTTATCACCCTTCATGGACGTATATTTTTGTTTATTAAGAAGTTAGAGTCTAAGACACCCTGAATGGATATTTTTGCAAAGGTAGTCAATGATCGGGTTTATTCTCTATTTTCCTCACATCAGATTA
>JAAXUD010000479.1 GCA_013336205.1 Lentimicrobium sp.
CCAGGCCTGGTCCGGGAAAGTTACAGGGGATTATAACCGAACCGTTATCATATAATATAAGCTCATATCGAATCATGACTCTCGGATATTTATCGGATAAAAACGAATCATATCGTATCAAATCGGGTTGAACAGATCAACTCTTTTTATATATTAGCACTTTAAATCCAATATTTAAACCTAAAGCGGTAAAATTTGTTGTAGCAAATGTTAAACCCAAAATTATAAGCATATGAAAAACATTTTTACTTTAATCATTTTCACAGCACTTATCACCATTTCGGGCTACAGCCAGACAAAACCATACTTCACCTCAGGTGGTGAAATGATCTTCTCCTTCGCCAGCATCGACGATAATGGCAAAGATGCCAGTTCGGTATTGCGTTGGGCTCCGGTGCTTAATATGCAATCGATGTTAAATGTTGATATGAGCGAAAACTTTGGCATTTTTACCGGATTGGCTTTAAGGAATGTTGGTTATATCTACGATGGTTATACAACAAACAGCGAAGTCAGGGGCATGGATGAAGGCGAATTTACCTATAAAAAGAAATTCCGGTCCTATAATCTGGCTGTGCCTGCAGGTATAAAAATCGGGAATCTTGAAAAATTGTTTTTTTATGCAGGCTATGAAGTTGAACTTCCGTTTCTGTATAAGGAAAAAACCTTCGATGGCGGGGATAAAATCGATAAAATCACAGGTTGGTTCAGTCCACGGCAGGAATTATTCCAGCATGGCTTCCTGGCGGGTATTCAGTTCCCCTATGGCCTGAACCTGAAATTCAAGTATTATGTGAGTGAATTCCACAACCAGGATTATACCGATGGTGCCGGAAACAAACCCTATGCAGGTCTCGAATCACATGTGTTTTATTTTTCACTGAGCACATACCTGTTTAAAAACTTTGATTTTGAATCAAAATAGGCAGTAAGGCAGTTGATAGCTCTTGGCACTGTCAGGACTATAAGGTAATTGATATTTCTATTACCTTTAACAAGCCGGATTTCCGCTGTTTTATTCAATTACAAGAAATAAATATGTTATGTGGCATATTTCAAAAACGCAGCAACCTTGAAACGTTTAATCGTATTTTCGACAACTTTGATTCTGTTTTCCTGCCTTGGTCATGTAAATTCGACAAACTTGAAAGGTTCAAATGACAGTCATGCCAAGACAGATACGATCAAATATTATTGGGATCCTGTTTTTACTTCAGACTCTTTTGATACAGTCGTAAACAAGACAGCGTATCACATGAAAACATTTTGCCTGAATGACAGTGCTGTGTGCATCGAGACAATTATAGCAGGTAAAGTTGAATACAACATTGCACATAATTACAAGACAGATTTCGTCATCAGGACAGAAAATTCTAAGACAATAAATCTCTCTATTCTCAAAGAGAATTTTAAAGACAGCTTACCGACGGATTTTTACAAGATTTGTCATATGTGGAAAAACAAGTATTCACATTTCGACAACGGACAGTTAGTATTTCGAGCAACTCTTGCAAAACCAGACACTGATTATCAAATGTCTGTGTTTTATTCAATCTCAGACAAAGGAGAATTTAAAATTCTAAAAGTTGAAGATGAATCCTACAATGGAGACGAAGAAGAATGAATTACGCCACATAACAAATGCTAAAATGCTATCGGGCATATTGTTGTAAGGAGAAAGATTGTACATTTATTGAAATTTATGCTGGCCGGAAATATAAATTTTCAAAACTGCCCGCCAGCGCTTAGACTCAACCGTAAAACAAATCTTTTGATAAACTATTTCAAAATTTAAAATCAACAAAGCCTATGAAAAAGATTATGCTGAGCATCATCCTTATTGCCGGGATCACAGGCATTGCAGCAGCCCAGAACATCCGTTTCAACGGGTATGCCGAGTATATCTTCGACGACAACGTCGATTCATATTACAGCAACACCGACTATTACGAAGGGACAATCAATGGTGGCTTTCAATGGGGAGGCGGCCTTGAATTTATGGTCGATGAAACCAAAGGGATTGAACTTAAATACCTGCGCCGCGATGCAATCGCACCAATGGAGTTTTACAACAACGGCATAAATTTTAAAGACTTTGAACTTGCCATGAACTATATTTTATTGGGTGGAACTAATTATTTTCAAACAGGAGGCAAGGTTGAGCCCTATGCAGGCCTTGCTGCCGGTGTTGGTATTTTCACCCTCAAGAACGCTGAAGCGGGCAATGATAACACAGCAACTAAATTCACCTGGACAATAAAACTCGGAACCAACATCTGGGTGACCGAAAAAGTGGGACTGAAGTTACAGGCTGATTTACTGTCTGCGGTGCAATCCATGGGTGGTGGTTTGTATTTTGGCACCGGTGGAGCCGGAGCCGGAGTCAGCACTTATTCAACCATGTACCAGTGGGGCCTTGGCGGAGGTTTGGTTTTTAAACTGGGCCAATAGGAGATTAAATACTCAGGAGTTTGATTTAATGTTCAATGCGCTGCCCGGAATAAAGATTTCAGGCAGCGTTTTTTTGATGGTTGTGCTCGTCCTGACGCATGCACCGAATATATTTTGAATAATTAATTCACTTATTATCTAAGATTAACTTCATTACTCACTAATAGGTATATTTGAATAAATATATCAATTAACCATTCACATTGATTTTTTCTGTGCTAAATTTGTTTGAAGAATAGCTGTTCACAGGTTATAGTTTCTTCCGGTAAAACAACCGGTTCGCATAATTGCAATTTATTTGCTCAGATATTTTTCCATTTAAAGCATAATAACATGATCAGGAAAATACTTCTTTTTTCAACACTATTGATTGCTTTATCCACAACGTTAAAAGCACAGCGCATTGAGATTTCTCCTTTCGCTGGATATACCTTCGCTGACATTTTCTCCATTACAGGCGGAACTGCCCGTATCGGTGATGGCTTTACTTATGGAGGCTCATTGGCAATTGCAAAGGGTGAGCGATATTTTTTTGAACTCACTTATCTGCGGACAGATATGATCCTCAGTGCATCTTCCTCATACTCCTATGTTGATGTGGAAGATGCCGGCAGTTCAAACTACATTTTGCTGGGAGGCAACAGGACATTCGGGACCGCGGGAAAAGTGGTGCCTTATGCCGGCATAAGTGTTGGTATGGGCATTCTGGCATCAAAAGAGGATACGTTTGAAAATATCGAAAAACTTGCATTTGGGTTGGATGCCGGTATTAAAATACCTGTTTCGGATAAGTTAGGGATCCGGTTACAATCAAATCTGAATTTCCCGTTTGTGAATGTAGATGGCGTGTTGTGGTGGAGCGCTTCAAGCGGAAACTCTGTTGTAGCTACCAGCAATGTTCCATTCCTGCA
>JAAXUD010000480.1 GCA_013336205.1 Lentimicrobium sp.
GGCGGGATGGATAATAATAAAACCAGCCCCCATCATACTGCAGGGCCAGGCTGAAGCCACAGAAGTCAGAGTTTCGGGCAAAGTACCGGGACGTATTGAGAAATTTATGGCAACAGAAGGAATGACAGTAAAGAAAGGCGATACACTTGTCTTTATCAGCAGTCCGGAACTTGATGCTAAACTGGTGCAGGCCAATTCAGCGGAAGATGCTGCCAGCGCTCAGAATCAGAAAGCTACCAAAGGAGCCCGCGCCGAGCAGATAGCCGGTGCTTATGAAATGTGGCAGAAAGCAGAAGTTGGGGTAAGGCTCGCTGAAAAAACATTCACCAGGGTTCAGAATATGTTTAACGACGGCGTGTTGCCTGCGCAAAAGCGCGACGAGGCCGAGGCCAATTACCAGGCAGCCCTGGCAACTGCCAAAGCGGCCAGATCACAATACGATATGGCCATCAATGGTGCTGAAACAGAGGACAAACTCGCGGCTGTCGCATTGGTTAACCGCGCCAGGGGTGCTGTTTCCGAAGTTGAATCCTACCTGATGGAAACTATGCTTGTTTCACCGATTGATGGAGAAGTGTCAGATATATTTCCCAAACAGGGTGAACTGGTCGGTTCAGGTGCTCCCATCATGAATATTGTTGACCTCAGCGATATCCGGGTGGTTTTTAATATCCGCGAAGATCTGCTTCCGAAAATCAAAGTAGGTACTGAACTGCTGGCAAATGTTCCGGCTTTGGGAAATCAGGCAGTCAGGCTGAAAGTAAATTATATTAAAGCGATGGCAAGTTATGCCACCTTTAAGGCCACTAAAACCAACGGTGGCTTCGATGTCAAGAGCTTTGAGGTGCGTGCAGTCCCGGTCACAAAAGTTGAAGGCCTGCGCCCGGGCATGAGCCTGATGGTTGATTATGATAAGTTGAAATAACGATGTCTGTCTGGCGAACAGTCAGGATTCCTTTTAGCATACATAGCACAGCCTCAACATTTTAACCAGGTATCGAAATAAAACCAATGAACTTAATCACAACTATTCTGGAAGTCTCAAAGCGGGAAGTGAACCGCATGACATCGCGCAGCCTTTACTTTTTTGCGGTGCTGTTGTTTCCTGTTCTCACCATCTTGTTTTTTGCCTCGCTTTTTAAAGAAGGTGTTCCCGAAAAAATGCCCATTGCTATAGTGGACCTTGATCAAACAGCCACCTCACGCAAAATCAGCCGGAACATTGATGTTACGCCATTAAGCAATGTAACGGCCAGCCTGCAATCGGAAAGCGAGGCGATGTCGGCTTTGCGGTCGGGCCGGATTTACGGCTTTGTGGTGCTGCCTGAAAATCTGCAGGCCGATATTATGGCCTCCAGGCAACCCACCATCAGTTATTACTATCAGAATGGCTTCCTGATTGCCGGCGGTCTGATGCAAAATGACCTGACGCTCACCCTGCACACCTTATCGGGAGGTATCAACATTCAGAAACGCGAAGCCATGGGGCAGTCAGAAGACTACATTATGGCACAGGTTCAGCCAATTCAGTTAAGCACACATCAGCTCTTCAATCCTACGGCCAATTATTCGGTCTATATTTCGACTATTGTCTTACCCATCATGCTGCAGCTCTTCATCCTGATGATGACAGTATACAGCATCGGGATAGAAATCAGGGAGAAGACTTCACGCGAATGGCTCCGGGCATCGGGAAAATCAATCGCGGTGGCATTAACAGGTAAATTACTCCCCTACACGATCATTTTCTTCATCCTGATGATGTTCCAGAATTTCATGCTGTATAAGGTTATGCTGATTCCTATGCAGACCAGCGTAGGCTGGCTGATATTGGGCTCGCTGATGTTTGTACTGGCGTATCAGGCCATCGGAATTTTCTGCATTGGTTTACTTCCGCTGATGCGACATGCGCTTAACCTTTCGGCATTCTACGGCATTCTGGCGCTTACCCTGTGCGGATTTTCATTCCCGGTTGAGGCTATGCCCCCTGTGTTTCAATACTGGGCCAGCGTGTTTCCGGTAAGGCATTATATGCACATATTTCAAAACCAAATACTTACAGGTTTTGAACTGAAATATTCTGTCGTCTCCTACCTCTACCTGTCAGTATTTCTGCTGTTGCCGCTGGTTATTATCAACCGGCTTAAATCAGCCCTGGTTTATCAGAATTTCATTGAAAATGTGCACAAAAACTAATTGGAATCACTACTGTCCGGATAAAAATTGACCAAATGCCTGAATCCTTTGTTGGTAATGTAATAGATAATGTTACGCCCCGCTGGGGCTTACTTTCGTTGTATTCTGACTTTTACTACAAATGTTACGCGGCTCTGCCGCTGAATCAATTGCTACAGAGTAGCAAAATATTTGTAGTCAAACATTTATCGGAATTGGTAAAAAGCTACAGAGTAGCGCGATATTGAATTTCCAAATACGCGGAAATTATCCGGACAACAGTGAATTGGAATAAAATTTTGATCATCAAAATCAACAACAATAAAGCTGCCGTCAGGAAAAACAAAAAAACAGATCACAAAATGAAATCTGAAGAAAAAAATACAATCACACAAATAAAAGAAGGTGTTTTGAATACCTTAAGGATATGGATCCGTGAATTCCAGTTGATATTTTCCGATATCGGGGTGATGGTGATTATTTTTGCCGTTCCCCTGTTGTATCCTTTGCTGTATTCATTTATTTACTATCCGGAAGTAGTGCGTGATTTGCCCATTGCCGTGGTTGACCTCTCCCACTCGGCAGATAGCCGGCAGTTTACCCGGAACCTTGATGCCACGCCCGATCTGCTGGTAGCGGTTCAAAGCCAATCTATGGAAGAAGCAATTGTGCTGTTTAAAAAACGTGAGATCCGCGGGATCATACAAATTCCTGAATCATTCAGTGCCGATATTGCTTTGGGTCGGCAAACCACCATTTCAGCTTATGCCGATATGGAATTTTTCCTCTATTACAAAGCCCTGATGACTGGTGCCAGCTTTGTGGCGCTGGAAACAGGCAATGAAATTCAGGTGCGCAACCTGATGAATGCCGGCCTAACAGAAAGGCAGGCCGAAGTAACCGCTGAACCGCTGAAACTGGTTGATAACGCCATGGCCAACAGATCGGGGGGCTTTGCCTCCTATGGCATACCGGCAGCCCTGATACTCATTATTCAGCAAACCCTTATTCTGGCCATTGGAATACTGGCAGGGACCGCCCGTGAGCGCCATATTTTCGGAACATTGGTGCCGCTCGACCGCAAACGCCTGGGTACACTGAGGCTGATCGCCGGTAAAAGTGCAGCCTACTTCTCCATTTATGCCCTGCTTTGTGTTTATATGCTTGGCATGATTCCGCGGTGGTTCGGCTATGGTCAATCAGCCGGATTTTATGAAATTGTGGCACTTATT
>JAAXUD010000481.1 GCA_013336205.1 Lentimicrobium sp.
GCAACGCAGCTCAGCTAAGGCCCGGACAGCCTGAGCCGCTTTATATTCTTGGTATGTACTACCAGGAAAATGGACAAGCAGATAAGTCGCTGAGTGTATATAACGAAATTCTTCAAATCGATTCAACTTTTAAGCTGGCATGGTACAACAGGGGCTATGTGCTCCTGGTTTATAAGCAGGACTATGAGAAAGCGGCAGATGCATTCACAAAAGCAATTTCTATTGATGAAGAATACCCTGATGCACTTTATAACAGAGGATATGCTTATGAACTGCTTGGAGATTTTATAAATGCCCGAAAAGATTATGAACAGGTTTTGCGCATGCGTATTAACGATGACAAAGCCATCCTGGGATTAAACAGGTTAGATAATTTTGAAAAATAAGAAGACCCTTATTGGGATTTGAACAGGCTCGTTTAATTTTCAGGATATTTCTTACCGGATAAGGAAAATTAGTAAACTTAATTTTTACTGAGCAATTCATGCTTGATCTCATCCAATTGCCTGGCCATAATTACAGTAGCTTTTCTGATTTCCTCCAGGTTGCTGATCATCAATGGTTCATTAAAGCCCTCGCCATTGTTATCAAGAAGAGAAGCTGATGTTTTTTCAAATGAACGAACCATTTCGAGTGGCTCTGGAGCTGAAAAGTTGGCAATTACACCTTTAAGGCTATGCGCATTAAACCGCATTTTCTGAAAATCGCGTTCAGCTATGTTTTTGCTTAGTTTTTCAAACCTTTCGGCATATTCGCTGATAAATATATCTATTATCTCTATAATGACTGACTTGTCAAAATACTGGTAGGTTTCGTAAAAGTTTTGCTTGTTGACCATAATACCAAGATTTTATCAGATTATTCAAAAATAAAAATGAGATTATACACCACAAATATAATTATATAGAATTGAAATAACCATAATTATTAGAAAAAGAGAAAAAATCAGCCTGCCTTTTTCTTTTTATTCCTGTCAATTTCTTTCTTCAGTTCCTCAAGCTGGCATCCTGAGCAATCTGAAGCACACCCACTGCATCCTTTTAACGGATTTGTGAATTGTTTGTATAACTTGTATGTTGCAATAGCCACTGCTACTCCAACAATAACAAATACTAGAATCTCCTGATAATTATTCATTGTGATAAAGTTAATAGTATAACAATACTTCAGGTAATTGGTTGAAATGGATTTGGGAAATAAAAGCTCACCGTGTAGTAAACTATGATACCAACCAGCATTGTTATTAAAATGCTCCAGATGGCTGCCGGTACTTTGGTAATTTTAGCCAGATTTGTTGCGTCACCAGCTTTACGAGGTTGGTGAAATCCAAGGAAAAGTATGGTTAGTGTTGAAAAAACAGATTCAGAAAGTGAGATGAGACTTACAGAAAGCGCAGAAATAAAACTAACTTCTTTGTTATCAAGCCAGAATGTAAATATGATCAGACCCGAGAATGTAATAAGCCATACAACTCCATAAGCGTTTCTTACAAAAAATGCCAGATTAATCAATGCTATCGATATAAGAATGAAGAAGGCAATTTTATGTTGACCATTAACTGTGAGGGCAATAAGAAGTCCTGAAATAAATGCTGCAATTGGGTATCCTGAGAAAGATACAAGCAATGCTTTTATTTTTGATCCGCTTTTTGTAAAGGCTGAGCCTGAAGTGTCGCTGCTCAGTTCTACGTTTATTACCTCGCCACTTGTCAGGATAGCTGCGATGGCATGGCCACTTTCATGAAGCAGCGTATTGACTGTTCTGAAATACCTGCCGATCAGTGGAATTCTCAATATAAGCATTGCACTGGCCAGGATGGCGTAGAATACCAGGTGCGGATTCCGGGAAAAAACATCCATCAGTTAATAATTATATTATCAGACTGCCTATCTGATATACAAGCAAGGAAGCCAGATAAGCCAGGCCGGTGGTATAAACAACTATAAAAGCAGCATAGCGCCAATCCCCGGATTCTTTTTTAATAGCAGCAACAACTGCAACACAAGGGAAATAGATAAGAATAAACAACATGAAGCTGAAGGCTACCAGTGGGGTGAATACATGCTCCCCTTTTTTAGGGCCACTATGATAGGTTTGTTGTTGCAGTTTACTTATCAAAGAAGCAGAGTTTTCGTCAGAATCTTCTCCAACCTGGTATAGGACACCTAAGGTTCCAACGGTAATTTCTTTGGCTGCTACCCCGGTCAGCACTGCCACACTCATTTTCCAGTCGAATCCCAAAGGCCGTAAAACTGGTTCAATAAAATGTCCAAGCCGGCCTATATATGAGTTAAGTTGGCGGTTGCTCTCTTTTTCATTTAATATTTCTTTGATTTTATTGTTTTCCTCAAGTTTCAGATTGTTAATTACCTCTGCACTCTGTTGTGTCTGCAAAATTGCTTTTGAATACTGACTCTTTGTTGTGACAATTTTGCTTTCAAATTGGTTATCCTGGGTTGTTTCTCTGGGGAAATAACCCAGGGCCCAGATGATGATAGAAGCAACCAGGATAACACCCCCGATTTTACGAAGGTATTGTTCAGCCCTGTTCCACATGTGCTTAAGAATGGTTCGGAGTGTTGGAGTGCGATAGGGCGGAAGCTCCATTACAAAAGGAACATCAGTTTCTTTGAAAATTGATTTCTTAAACAATAATGCAGAACCAATAGCCAAAAGCACGCCAATAGAATACATGGCAAATAATATTGTACCCTGGTATTGAACGAAAAAAGCACTGATGAAGAGTATATATACCGGAAGTCTGGCACTACATGACATAAAGGGATTGATTAGCATGGTAATCAACCGGTCTCGGCGACTTTCAATAATGCGGGTCGAGAGTATAGCTGGCACATTGCAGCCAAATCCCATCAGTAAAGGGATAAACGATTTGCCGTGCAGCCCGATTTTATGCATGACTTTATCCATGATAAAGACCGCTCTCGCCATGTATCCGGTGTCTTCCATCAGGGAAATAAAAAGATAGAGTAGCAGAATGTTTGGCAGGAAAATGATAACACCTCCAACGCCTCCAATGATACCCTGGATGAACAGGTCTTTTAAAATACCATCTGTCAGGCCGTTATTGAGGCTGGATGATGTATAGTCAACCAGGGCTTCAATCCATTCCATCGGGTACTTTCCCAAACGGAATGTGCCATAAAATGTCAGCCACATCAAAAAGATAAAAATGGGAATACCCCAGACTTTATGTGTGATGATCGTATCAATAACTTCACTCGTTTTCCTCTGTGAAACTTCATTCAAGGTGTAGGTTTCGCGCAGGGCTCCTGCGATAAAGCCGTATTTGGCATCAGCAATCAGACTTTCTGTATCCTGACGCAGGCTGCTTTCTATCCTTTCAATTTCCTCGTCAACAGCAGTAATGATTTGCGT
>JAAXUD010000482.1 GCA_013336205.1 Lentimicrobium sp.
AAGATAATACCTGTCGCAGATATCGGTTTTTGAAAACTTTAAATTAGGATGTATACTGCTCTGATACAATACGTTGGGCCAAATATTGCTTTCGTCAAATCCAAGTATGGGAAGCTTGGCATATTTCAGCCTTATATCGTAGTAACTGTTAATAACGTCAATTCCTACCACCTCAAAGCCTTCCATAATCAGTTTTTGAGTGAGATGGAAGCCGATAAAACCCAGAGAGCCGGTTACCAGTATTTTTTTCATTTATTTTATCTAAAAGTTGAACTAATCCACTCAGCCAGCAGTATTTCCTGTTTCTCCCAGCAAAATCTTTCAGAAGATACCTGCAAGGCATTTAATTTGGCTTCTGCAATCAGTTCTTTATTGGTTAATAATTTGTTAAGCGTGGAGACAAGGCTTTTCCGATCATTATTTTTAAAAAGAAAAACACAGGTAGGAGCAGCCGATGCCACTTCCTTTTGTCCGGAGGTATCGCTGGCCAATACAGCAATTCCTCCCAAAAGGTATTGTAATACTTTATTTGTAATGGTCAGATTCCGACTGTCAGGAGTATATTCTTCCGTTGCCAGTCCAATGTCGTGCTCAGCTATTCTTGACAGTAATTCCTTATGAGGAACAAGTTTATGCAAATAGATTTTATGTCCCAACCGGGAAGGGAAGAGTTCGAGGAGCTGATCCTTGAAATTTCCAAATAAGTTTCCCCGTAAGTGGAGTTGTAAAGGCGTTTTTACATCATTCAGCGCATCAATCAGGAATTCAAGTCCGCGTCCGGGCCCTATAGTTTGGGAATACCAGTGTATGGATGGCATGGATAAATCACTTCGGTCGAGGTATTTTCCATCCATCAGGTCTCTTTCAGCAAGCGGAAAAACATTGTGCAGCACTCCGGGCAGGGGAGAGGCTGCAAAATCAGCAAGTGCTTTGGCCAGACTATCGGAGGTGGTGTAGCAGAGAACTCCCTTGTTCAAGGCAATTTTCTCGTATTTCTCAAGCAGCTTTACCGGGCGTGTCCGGTTGGCTTCAGGCAATAAATCGTGTGAATACCAATCTTCAAAATCAAAGGCGACTTTGCAGCCTTTTTTCATTAGTTTGCAGCCAATTACGGTGCTTATCTCCTGGTGGCAAATGTACAAATCAGCCTTTTCCTTTATAGCTGCTTTCAGATTCCGGTCATAATCATAACCCAGGGCATACACATTTTCAATACCCAATCTGGCAATGGTTTCACCTGCAATTCTTTTTCGCAGGCGCTCTTTCAGATGATACCATTTACCGGCCTGCCCGGGAATCATATTTATTATTCCTTTAAGTTTGACACGTTTATCAATCAGCCTGAGGTCTTCTTCTAACAAATCTGCATAGGTGAATGTGGTGAGGATGGTAACATCATACCCGGCTTTTACCAGGGTATTGGCTTCCTTCACAACCCGTGGATTGCGGCACAGATGACTTTGTGTGAGAATACAGATGCTTTTACTCATGCTACAAACCTCCTTTACCACTAAGTTTGTGAATTCCCATCCGGAGTTTTTTCGCTGCCTTCCAGCCAAAAAGTACCTTTGTAATTTCTATAATTCTGCCACCCATTAACGGAATTGATGGCTTTTTCCCGGTTTTCTTAATTTTCTGCTGGCATATGTCAACAATATCAGCATGCATTGGATAAGCATTGATGGCAATTTCCTGATAAAGTGTTGCCATGGCCTGCCGGTATGCAACTGAATCAGTTCTTTCGCCGAGATAGCGGGCTTTACAGTTCAGGGCATGCAGCGCACTTTCGAGGTTGGCTTTTTTGTGGTATTTAGATGAAATATTACCTCCCGCGACAAACCTCCGGTAGTAATTGATACCTCCGGTAGTTCTTATGCCCTTTGAAGCCAGTACCGCCCTTGCAAAATATTCACCATCCTGATCAAGTAAGAGTGATTCGTCCCAGGGGCCGATTTTGTCAGCGATTGACTTCGGTGTTAGCCAGGCACTGGTCTGCACCATCCAGCGTTCGCCATAGCCACCATAGAGTCGCACCAGGAAATCTACCGGATCATTGGTGTTGTGAATCCATGCCGATTCTTCACGAGGAGTCATAGCCTGGTATTCTTCACCATCCATAAAATGAACCGATGGGCTCACGCCAAGATAACCTTCATTATTTTCAAGAATACTTACCTGTTTTTCAATCTTGTCAATACTCAGAACATCATCAGCATCAAGGTATTGAATGTATTTACCTCTACTTAAACTTAATCCTTTGTTTCGGGCGACACAGGCGCCCTGATTTTGCTGAACCAGCACTTTTAAATTTTCAGATTCGTAAGTTCTGGCAATTTCAACAGTCTTATCCTTCGACCCATCATCAATAACAAAAGCCTCCACGTTGGGCCATGTTTGACTGACCACTGAATCGAGTGTTTCAGCAATAAACCTTTCGGCGTTGTAGGCCGGAATAACTATGGAGACAAGAGGAACAGATAATTGCATTGAGCCAGGATTAATTGTTATAATTCTTTTCTATTAAAAGTAATGAAAAGAAACAGCCGTTTTAGAATGTAAAATAGTTAATCCTTAGGTTTAGTAATCACACGATGAATAATCTCAAGATAACTCATGCCTGATTCCTTTTGTAAAACCTTCATTATTTTTAAAGAATGGTTTTTTCCGATGCCCAGAATATACCTTGCCTGATTCCATTTTATCTTTTTAAGGGCTTTCGCTTTATCGGCTGGCTGAAGAGGGCATTCAGGCTTAGAAAGCATTTCTTCAGCACATTTTACATATTTAAAGGGAATAGTAAAATCAGTCCGGTTGTTTTGCATCTCCTGTTCTTCATGTTCGCGATACCAGATAACTCCCTGAGCCATTAGAACAACTGGATATCTGCTACTTAGAAGGTGCCACATTTCAAAATCACCCAGATATCTCCTGCCGCTGAAACCTCCAACACTTTCAAAAACATCTTTTTTTATAATTGATGATAAAGGAGCCCTGTGAAACAGCATAGGGCCAAAATAATGGTATTTATATGCTTCTTCCTGGGAAAGCATAAAGGGATAAGGCCTCAATTTGTCTGCAGGCATTGTTGAAAGTCCATAGCCGGCTTCAGGAAATTTCTCCATTCCCGAAACCATAACTTCAAGACCTGTAGGATATATTAAATCATCGGCATCAACATATTTTAAGTACTTTCCGGAAGCTAAGCTCGCTGCTTTATTCCTGTTAGGGTAATCACCAAGATTTTTCTCATTTCTTATAACTTTAACCCGCGGGTCTTTTTTGGCATAACTTTCAGCAATTTCAAGGCTTCGGTCTTTCGATTGGTCATCAACTACAATTAATTCGAAATTTTCGTAGGTTGACGCCAAAACGCTTTCTATTGCCATAGCC
>JAAXUD010000072.1 GCA_013336205.1 Lentimicrobium sp.
CCTGCAAGCCGCCGACTTTATTTTGGATGGCATTGCTTACACCATTACATCATCCTCTTCTCCTTACAGCGTGGCAGTTACTTCTGGCGGCACCTACACAGGTACGATAACTATCCCTGCCTCGGTTAGCTACAATTCTATCAACTATTCGGTCACTTCTATCGGGAATGCTGCTTTTTATCAAAGCAACGGTTTAAACTCCATAACAATCCCTAATTCTGTAACTTCTATCGGGGATGCTGCTTTTGAGTTTTGCGGCACTTTAACCTCCATAACAATCCCGAATTCGGTAACTTCTATCGGGAATCAAGCTTTTAAGTCTTGCATGGCTTTAACCGCTCTAACTGTTGGCAATTCGGTAACTACTATCGGGGATGATGCTTTTTATTATTGCAGCCATTTAACCTCTGTTACCATTCCCAATTCGGTAACGTCTATCGGGTCAGGGGCTTTTACTGCCTGCAGTGGTTTAACTTCTGTTCAACTTTCCAATTCATTAACTTATATCAGTGCTGGTGCTTTTCAACAATGCACCGGTTTAACCTCTTTAACTATTCCTAATTCGGTAACTTCTATCGGGATTGAAGCTTTTGTCCAATGCACCGGTTTGACTTCTGTTACTATTCCCAATTCGGTAACTTCTATCGGGGGGGGGACTTTTCGGAATTGCACCGGTTTAACCTCTGTAATTATTCCTGCTTCGGTACCTTCTATCGAGAATCAAACTTTTGAAGGCTGCAGCAGTTTAACCACAGTTGCTATCCCCAATTCAGTAACTTCTATCGGGGCTAACGCTTTTTATTTTTGCAATCAGTTAACCTCTGTAGCTATTCCCAATTCGGTAACTTTTATAGGGGATCAGGCTTTTCGGTATTGCGCCCTTTTAACCTCGGTTACTTTCGGCAATTCGGTAACTTCTATTAAGGCTTCTGCTTTTGCAGATTGCACCGGTTTAACCTCTGTAACTATTCCTAATTCGGTAACTTATATCGGGGCCTCTGCTTTTTATGGTTGCACAGGCTTAATCTCCATCAATGCCGATAGCCCCATACCGGTGAACCTGAATAATAGTTCCGATGTATTTGGGAATATAAATACTACCACATGTACGCTTTATGTACCTATTGATTCTAAAAGCCTATACGCGGCAGCACCGGTGTGGAAAGATTTTGTAAACATTGTGGAACATATAGTAGGCGTTGATCCGGTCGCAACAGTACTCAATGGCGAATTCGACAATGGTACCCGGGATTGGCAACTCTCAACCTATGCAACCGGCGCTGTCGCAACCTTCAATGTTGATGCGAACTCAGTTATTTCGGGAACCAATTCGTGCGCTGTTACCATAACCCAAACTACCGGAACCGACTGGCATATTCAAATGTGGCAAGGATTAAACATTTACACGGGGCACAAATATACCATTACCTTTAAAGCAAAAGCCTCGGCCAACAGGTCGATTATCCTGGCTTTGCAGAAAGCGGTATCTCCCAATACAACCTATCTCTATAAATCGCACAACCTTACAACCCAGGTTCAGACTTTTACAGACGAAGTAACAATTACTACGACAGATCAGGCCAAACTGCAGTTTTACTTTGGTAGCTCAGAAGCTTCGGTATGGATTGATGCAGTTTCTATCGTTGATTCATCTTCAACAAATGGCATCTATGGGCCATCCGGAATAGCCAAAAACCTCTTTTTGCAGCAAAATTTTCCCAACCCTTTCTCTTCAACAACTACTTTTAAGTATAAGGTTACAGAGCCGGAATTTGTATCTTTAAAGGTATTTAATGCCATGGGCACCGAAGTCGCCAACCTGGTAAATGAGCAAAAGCCCAAAGGAGATTATTCAATAGATTGGAATGCCTCAGGATTGGCAGATGGCATCTACTTCTGCCGTTTGCAGTCTGGTATATTTTCAGAAACCAAAAAACTTGTTTTGCAGAAATAAATTCTGTCGCCCCTTTGTGACTTAAACAACATACAATCAAGTTTTTATAAGGCCGGAAGGCTTGTAACGCCGATAGTTAGCCCCGGAAGTGAGCAAATTCTGGTGCTTGCAGCCAGAGGTGCCGCCATTCCTGGAAATTCGCCCGATGCCTTTGGGCAGGTATGGCATTTACCAACCTCCGATGCCCGCCTTACTGCAAAGGAGTGGATTGGCCTCTTTGCAAAAGAGATGAAAGTTGAGCCCAGATTCAGCGCATTGCCCGACTGGATGCTGGGATTAATTGGCTTGTTTTTGCCGGTCATGAATGAGTTAAAGGAGATGGCCTATCAATATGACCGCGATTATTTCTGTAACAGCAGCAAATTCAATAAGCATTTTGGGTATGTGCCCATCACACCTGAAGATGGAGTCAGGGCTCTTGTCAGAGAGTTGAAGGGATAAAAAGGTTTCGTTAAAGGCAGGTTTTTCTCTATCTGTAATTAAGCAGGAAGGCTTATGCTTTAGACAAATATCCGGGCATTTGGTTGCTTAAGTGTCTGAAAAATACTACCTTTGGGTTATGGATGCTTGTTGCGGAAATATCGGAAAAACAGTTCTTTCCCGTTTATTAACCGTAGGATGTTTTGTTATAATCTTCTTACTCATGTCGCCGGTTTATGGACAGGATGTTTACGCTGCTGCCCGTGAAAAGATGGTTAAGTACCAGCTTGAAGGACAGGGTATCAGGCATAAGGCTACGCTTGATGCCATGCGAAAAGTGCCCCGCCATCTGTTTGTTCCATCCGATCTCAGGGCATATGCCTATGATGATGGCCCATTGCCCATTGGCTATGAACAAACCATTTCACAGCCTTATATGGTGGCTTACATGACTGAAACCATCCGGCCGGCAAAAGGGATGAAGGTGCTTGAGATTGGAACGGGCTCAGGTTACCAGGCTGCGGTGCTGGCCGAAATCGTTGACAGTGTGTTTACCATCGAAATTGTTGATCCGCTGGGAAAGCAGTCCTCGACCCTGCTGAAGAAGCTTGGCTATAAAAATGTTAAAGTCAGAATTGGTGATGGTTTTGCCGGTTGGCCTGAACATGGACCTTACGATGCCATTATAGTAACTGCAGCGGCCGAAGACATACCACCGCCTTTGGCGGCACAGTTAAAAGAGGGTGGAAGGCTTGTAATACCGATAGGTAGCCCCGGAAGTGTGCAAATTCTGGTATTGGCTACCAGGGTGAATGGCAAACTGAAACAACAGAATTTATTACCGGTCAGGTTTGTGCCGTTTACTAGGGAACAGTAAGGCATGGAGCTCAGCGCATGGAGCATGGCATAACTGTCCCTCGTTCCACACCACCCACAAGAGACCAGCTTTAATTCAAAATCACTTTATCCGTCAAAAAGTATTTGTTCTCTATCACGACTGTCAGAAAAAGGGTCTGATTCCGGGTTCGTAAATCGGGTATTATCTGATACTTGTTTGATCCGGTCTCAATTGATTTCAATACACCGTTATCAATTATTTGTCCTGAAGTATTTGTGATGAAATAGTGCGAATTTTCCGGAACTTCTGTATTCAGTTCAAATGTAATTTCAGCAGAGGCCGGGTTAGGATAAATCTTTAATGAATAAGGATTTGTACCGTCTATTTCCTGAACCCCCACAGGTGAAATGTGGGTCAGCTTAACGGCATAAATAGCAGTATCTGCGCTCGTAGTATAGGTCTGATTCACCGTAAACGGATTCATGGTTGGACTTGAAATTCCGCCATAAATATGACCAATGATGAAATCAGCAGTTGAAATATCGCTCAGCTTTATAATTTCTGAAGGGTAATGAGGTAAGTTGAAATTCGGGATAAATTCTGCACTTGCACCATTAAACCCCGGCATTTCGACAGGTAGCTGAAATTCGGCCAAAGAGCTGTCTGAATTTCTGGTTAACAAGGAAATCGTTTTAACAAAGGGCACATTATTATCCTGCATTAAAATGCCATCCTGGTAAAAATACTGGCTCATCCCACCGAAGAACAACGAGTGCATCCGGTTATTCCGGCTGTCGAACAAACAGGCTTTCGCGCTGTGATAGTTGCTCAGATACTGATTGAAATCTGTGACAGGTGAATATCCGTTTTCATTGATATCAACCGGATATAGGAAAGGCAGATCCGTATCCAGTTGAAAAACACCCGATGAAATGGTGTATCCTTCTGTGCCGTCAGGAAAAATCTGCGGAAGTAAATTATAATCCCTTCTTCTCAAATGAATGGGATCGGTAATGGTGGTATAATCGGCGTAACTTAATTGCGAACCGCTGTTGTTAATTGTAAATTTTCTTATTTTGTCGGAATAAGTCTGGGTATAAGTCGGATTGCCCATAGGGTTGTATCTTCCGTCAAATCGTTGCCCGCCAACCAGGTAGAAAATATTGCCGATTTTACCCAGCTGCCCGCCTGTAACTGCAAAATTCTCATCGGTTATTTGTTTGAAAAAAGGAGCAATTGAATTTCCGTTAACAATGGAATTAATGGTTGCAGGTACATTAATGGAAGTAAGATTTGGGAACGTAATGTGATCATCTGCAGTAGCAGAGAAAGCGTATCCTCCCACAATATAAAGGGTATCCATGTCCTGATAAAAGTTCATATTGGTCGATTGAAGTTGCTCTTTTATCCCGACCGGCAATAAATTAACCGAAGCAGTCCAGAACTCATGAGAATTCACATCAATGACATAGATGTCGGTGTTGTTCTGAGATGCAGGAAATGCATTGAATGGCTGACGGGCGTGTAAGCCATCTTTGCGGCCACCAATCACCAGCCATTTACCCTCATGTTGCCCGAACGCATAGGAGTGTAAGCCCGGTAAACCTGGAATAGTGACAGGTATAAGTTCCAGCGTATAATCAAACGACGACTGACCAAATGATCTGGCTGCAATCAGGAATATTACCGTAAGGATAAAAACTATTTTTTTCATGTTCACCAGATAAAATCAGTTAATAATTTGTTGCAGGATTTGTTACCCAAGTTGATACAATCACCCCGCTATTTCTGCCGGTCACAAAATATCCGGAATTTGACGAATCCGTTATTTCAGGCATTTTAGTCAGTTAAAACCTGTGAATTAAAGCTTCTTTTCTTTTTTCTACTTTTTAAGCTTCGACTGCGCTCAGCTCATCGCTTTAGACTTTGAACTTTGAACTTTGAACTTTTTACTTTAGACTTTTTACTTTGAACCGCCGAAGGCGATTGAACGCCCGCAGGGCATTTGAACCCCGCCTGCCGGCGGGCAGGTTTGAACTTTTTACTTTGAGCTTTTTACTTTGAGCTTTTTACTTTTTACTTTGAGCTTGTCCCTTACTCCATCACCAGGTTAAATCCACCTTTAACCAGTACATTTTCCAATCCTTCCGGATTCAGTATTTCAGTAAATCCATTGCTGCTGAGGCCCGTTTTAACTTCCTTTTTAACGAAGTTCATTAGCTTGCCGTCGGAGGAAGTTTGAACGAGTACCAGCCGGCTGTTACCTGATTTCAGAATGGCTTCGTCGGGCAGGGCCATCACCTCTTTTTCGCCGGTAAAGATATCGGCCTCAATATACATTCCATTGATCATTAAAGGCCTGTCGGATGGCTGAATACTGCCAATAACGGTAATAGCCCTCGTTTCCTGGTTCATTGTCCGGCTGTAAGACAATAGCTCTCCTGAATAGGCTGACGAAGGATTGTTGGGGCTGAAGAAACTGATTTTTAACCCGGGCTTCAAGCCTGTTAAATCCTTTTCAAAAACAGAGAGTTTCAATTGCAACTGATTCAGATCGACCAGTTCCATCAATGCTTTTTGCGGTTCAGCAAAGGAGCCTGTTTCAACAAACAGCGCGCTTACCACACCTCCAATAGGGGCGGTGAGCACCATCTCTTTTACAATGATTCCCTGCCCCGCTTTTTCGGCATTCAGGCCAAGCATTAGTAATTTTGCCTTGAGTCCTTCACATCTGGCAATCAGGCTTTTATATTCCGCTTCGGCATTCAGGTAAGTTTTTTGTGAAGCGATGTTTTCACCGGCAAGTGACTGCTGTCTCTCAAATTCGGCCTGCACTGACTTCAACCGCCCGCTTGATTCAGCATAATCCATCTGTAGCTGAATTAGTTCTGAACTTTCAACAGCACAGAGCATTTGTCCTTTATTTACCCGGTCACCGATATTAACTGCAATCTGTCTGATTCTGCCCGGTATCATGCTGCTTATCTGCACCTGGCCTGAAGGAGATGCGGAAACCTTGCCATTGGCCCGGATTTTATGTGTAAATTTCATTTTTTCAGGTTTGCCTAATATCATCTCCGAAGACTCAAACTGAGTCCTGGAAAGGGTAATGGCTTCATCGGCTGAAGTTTCTTCATCCTGAGTTTCTGCATTTTTTGTCCCGCAGGAGGTAAAGAGAAGCGCGGCCAGGGCAAAAGCCGACAATAGATTTCTGGTATTCATGTTGCGGTCAATTGATGGTTAAATAGTTTAAATCCAAAACAACACGGTTGTACCCGGCCAGGTTGTCGAGATAGTTCAATTCTATTTCTGTAGCAGTTTCGAGGCTCTGGATAAACCGGAAAAAATCAATCTCACCATTTTGGTAACTCTTCTGCGCAGCACGGTAGATTTCTGCGGCCAATTTACCTCCACTATTGTTAAAATAGTTGACGGACTCCCTGTATTTTTCCAGTTCATCCTGCAGTGCCGCTTTTCTGGAAGCTAATTGCAGCTTCAGGTTTTCTTCCTCGGTAAGCGCGATTTCATAATCTATCCTGGCTGATTTTATTTTCGCCCGTTGCCCTCCAAAAAATAAGGGCAATGCCACACCCGCCTGATAACCGAAATAGTTTTTAGATCCTGCATAGTTGTTTGTTCCGTTGAATACCGAGAGGGTTATATCTGGCAACAGGCTGTTACGTTCCTCGCTTAGCCTTGATTTCTGAATTTCGGAATAGGAAGTGTAAAGCAAGGTTAATGGATCTGCCTTGATTTCAGTTTCAGCAAGCGCTAAAACGGGCAATGCTGAAAAGCCTATATCTACTGCGGTATCGGATTGTAATAAACGTTGCAGTTCCTTCATAGCCTTGCTGACTTCCAGTTCGGCTTGCCGCTTGCTGATGCTGAGCTGTTCATGCCTTGAACGTGCAGTGAGCATCTCCAGATAATTGCTTTCACCTGATTCATATTGACGGCTTGCTGCAGCAGAAAATCCGGAATAAATACTATCCAGATAAACAAAATGCTGTTTCTTGTTTTTCTGATAAAGCAGCTGATAATAAGCCTGCAAAACTGTTCTGGTCAATTGCTGTTTGTTCAGTTCATAGCTGGCGGCAGCAGTGCGGGCTTCGGCCACTCCTGTATTGTGCCGGGCAATCAATAGTGTTGGAAAACTAAACGATTGTTCGGCTCCAATGATGTAGAGTGGCTTGCCGTTGTCTGCGATATTGTTCTGATCTGAACCATAATAAAATCCGGTTTTTCCAAGACTGGTTGTGGCTGGGATCAAGGCCTTGCTTTTCTCTATCCTCAGGCTATCCGCTTTCAGTGGTTGGTTGTTTTGGATGGCGATAGCCACCGCCTGCTCAGGGGATAATTGTTTCGTTTGGGCCAGAACACCCAGTCCGGGAAGCAGCAGCAACAAGGCAATACTTATTCCCCTTTTCAATCTGAAAGGCCACCACTGAAATCCGGTAACCGTATCAAAAACTGCGTACAACAGCGGCAGCGCCAGCATGGTAAGCATGGTTGAGGTGATTAAACCACCTATGACTACGGTTGCCAGGGGGCGTTGTACTTCAGCGCCGGCCGAGGTAGAAATAGCCATTGGTAAAAAACCCAACGCAGCCGCAGCTGCCGTAAGAATTACCGGTCTGAGTCGTTGCACGGTTCCGGTAATGACCCGTTCCCTCATATTGGTCATTCCCTGTTCTTTTAATTCCTTCAGATGCTCGATTAAAACAATGCCATTGAGGACCGCAATCCCGAAAAGGGCTATAAAACCCACCCCGGCGGAGATACTGAACGGCATGCCCCGGATCCACAGAAGCAGCACTCCGCCCACCGTTGCCAGCGGAATTGCAGAAAAAACCATGGCCGCTTCCTTGATAGAGCCAAACGCAAAATGCAGAAAGATAAAAATCAGCAGCAGGGCAACCGGTACTGCAATCTTCAGCCGGGCAGTCGCATTGCGCAGGTTTTCAAACTGGCCACCATAGGAGACATAATAACCTGGCGGCAGAATCAGTTTTTTGTCAAGGATGCGTTCTACATCTTTCACCACCGATTCCATATCCCGGTTCCTGACATTAATGCTGACAACCACACGGCGGTGGGTGTTGTCGCGTGAAATCTTTGCAGGACCAGTGGTATAGGTAATATCGGCCAGTTCGCTGAGCGGGATAAGCTGGCCATCAGGCAGGTTTACCCTGAGATTTTCCAGATTACCAATGTCTTTGCGGGAATCCTGCTGAAGCCTTAGCACCAGGTCGAAGCGTTTTTCGCCTTCAAACACGCTTCCTGCTTCAGTACCTCCAAAACCGGCGGAAACAATGCGGTTCAGGTCACCGGCATTCATACCGTAACGGGCTAGTTTGTCGCGGCGGTATTTTACACTCATCTGCGGCAGGCCGGCAGTTTTCTCAACAATTACATCGGCCGCTCCGTCCACATTTTCAATCAGGCGTTTTACCTCAAAAGCCTTCTGATTGAGCACTTCCATGTCTTCGCCGAAAATCTTCACGGCAACGTCGGCTCTTACGCCAGTAATAAGTTCGTTAAAACGCATCTCAATCGGCTGGGTAAATTCGTATTCAATGCCAGGAATAACAGAGAGTGCCTCTTTAAATTTATCGGCGAGTTCATCCTTGCTTTTGGCAGAAACCCATTCTTTCTTTGGTTTTAGTTTGATGATGATGTCGCTTTCTTCCATCGACATGGGATCGGTGGGGACTTCTGCAGCACCGATGCGGCTAACGATCTGGTCAACCTCAGGGAATTTCTCAATCAGAATGTTTTCCATCTGAGTGGTGAGCTCAATGGTTTTCGAGAGAGAAGTGCCTGTTTTCAATACCGGTTGTATAACAAAATCGCCTTCATCCAGGGTGGGAACAAACTCGCCACCCATGCGCGAAAAAAGGAAACCCACCAATACCAGAGAAGCCAGTGCACTTCCGAAAATCACTTTTTTATGGTCGTACGACCATTCAATCACGGGTTTATAGCTGCGGTAAGCCAGGTTCATCAGCCACTTACTTATACTTTTCTTCTTTTCTTTTTCAGGTTTCAGGAAAAGA
>JAAXUD010000073.1 GCA_013336205.1 Lentimicrobium sp.
CGATGCTACATTTTACGTTTTACATAACACCAGATTTTTAAGGAGAAAATACTTACTACCTTATTCTTTCTGTGACAACAAACCCGTGATTACCACGTTTATTCCTTCATTAAAATTAAAGCTTTACATTTGTAAGGCGGGTTTTCGCAAAATCAACAATGGATCATTTCACGAAAGAAGACTTCGAAATACTTTTCCGCGCCGAATTCAAAGGGCTGTGTTTCTTTGCACAAAAATATGTGAAGGATTTTGATGCTTCCCGTGAAATTGTACAGGACTCATTTATTAATCTCTGGGAAAAGCGTGCAAGCATTGATCCCAGCCGCTCCGTCAAATCTTACCTTACTACTACCATTCATAACAAATGCCATAATTATCTGCGCAACAACAAAAAGTTCAACACCAATTTGCTCGAAATAGAGAATCTGATTGAGATCAGCGAAATCTCAGACAACGATATTCTTGTTGAACAGGAATTACGCCAAACCATTCAACAGGCCATTGAAGATTTACCAGAGAAATGTCGTGAGATTTTTTTACTAAACCGTTATGAAAACCTCAAATATCAGGAAATTGCTGGTAAACTTGGCATTTCCGTTAAAACGGTAGAGGCACAGATGTCGAAGGCGCTCCAGCATATGCGGCTCAGGCTTGCCGGATATCTGGTTCTTTTTCCGGCAATGCTTTCCTTTATTCAATCGATAATTAAAGATTTCTAAGGAAAAAGAGCCAAAAAAAATCCAAATCCGGCATAAGGGTAAAATGCACAGTGGGTGTATTATTAACAGGAAAAAACCATGGAAGACAAGACCACATATTACAATAATCTGATAGCCAGCTATTTTTCAGGAGAAGCTACTCCTGAGGAAATAGAATTACTGTCGGTGTGGTTGACTGAAGATACGATTAACCTGAAACTCTTTGAAGAATATCAGCAAACATGGCTGATTACAGGCAAAGCAGCGCTATCAACTGCCATTGACATTGATGCGGAATGGAATGCCATTAACAAAAGATTAAAACCTGATACCGGCGATTCAACTTCTTTTGTTCCCAAAAAGAAAAGTGGCAAGCTGATACATTTTATGAACGGCTGGAAAGCAGCTGCTGCAGTGGCAGTATTTATGATTGCGGTAGCAGCATTATTCTACCTTAATCGTGGGCAGGATAAGATTGTAATCATTGCTGATAAGGGAAACCTGGAACAAACATTGCCTGACGGATCGGAAATTAGTCTCAGGAAGGGATCTGTAATTGAATATGCTGCTGATTTCGATACCAAAGAACGCAAAGTTAAACTTGAGGGTGAAGCCTATTTCAAGGTAAAGCGAAACGAGAAAAGACCATTTATAGTTGCCGGCAATAATGCCAGGATTGAGGTTTTAGGTACTTCCTTCAATGTAAATACCAAAGCCGGAGACAAGCAGATCAGCGTTATTCTTACATCCGGGAAGGTTTCGATCTATTTTAAAGGCAATAAATCGAACAATACCATCCTTAATCCGGGTGAGAAAGCAGAAATTTCAACCACTACAAAAACCATTACAACAGTTGTAAATCCGGATCCGAATTACCTTGCCTGGAAAAATGGTAAACTCATTTTTGATAATACCAGCCTTGACCAGGTGATTGCAACACTGAGCAACGTTTATCAAAAGGAAATAAGACTCGCGAATCAACAGCTTTCCGGATGCAGTCTGACTGCTACTTTTGAGAACCAAACGCTCAATTCGGTATTGAATGTGATAAAAGTTACACTGGGCGTTGAGGTAACTGAGGAAAACGGCATACTGCTAATTAATGGTTCCGGCTGTTAATCAGCAGTTGGTACCCGGATATCTTTGTTGATAATTTACTTCAGGACGATTGGAAATATCCAGATCAATATACCGCTTATTAATATTGACAGCCTTTGCAATGGCTGCAATCCCTCCATTATTTGCGCAGCAACCTGACCGGAATATTTCTGTAAATATTCAGAATAAATCGCTCAAAGAGGCCCTGAAAGTAATAAGCCAGGAGGGCGACATTTTGTTTTCCTATAACCCCCGGCAACTACCCCTGAAAGAAAAAATCAGTTTGCAGGCTACTGACAAAAGCGTAAGTTACTTACTCGATCAACTTCTGAAACCTTTAGGCATTAGTTGGATATTCTCAGAAAATCAGGTTATTCTGAGGTTGGAAAAACCGCTCAGGCAACCTGAGAAACAGACAATACAGACCCGAAAGTATACGATCAGCGGCTACCTAAGTGAGAAGGCTTCCGGAGAAGTGCTGATTGGGGCCAATGTTTACGATAAATCCTCCCTAAAAGGTACCACCACCAATGCCTACGGATTTTACTCCTTAACCTTGCCCGAAGGAGAATACACGCTTACCTTCTCTCTAATCGGCTATACTACACATCAACAGCAAGTTACACTGAATAAAGCTCAGGAAATCAGGGTTAGCCTGAGCGAAGCTTCCATTGAAATGAAAGCCGTTGAAATTGTGAGTGGTAAAGATATCCATGGAATTGACCTTGCAGGAGACGGGGAGGTTCGGTTGTCGTCGTCAGCACTGAAGCGCATGGCCGGATTCGCCGGCAACATTGATGTGATCAAGTCGCTTCAGGCAGTTCCCGGCATCAACGCTTTCGGCGACGGATCCTCCTTTTTCTATGTCAGGGGTGGCAACAACGATCAGAATCTGTTGCTTCTGGACGAAGCTCCGATTTTTAATCCGGCTCATTTATTTGGCTTTTTTTCAGCATTATCGCCAGATGCAATTAAAGATGTGAAAGCCTGGAAAAGCGATTTCCCTGCATCCTATGGAGGACGCTTATCGTCTGTGATTGATATCAGGGCAAGGGATGGCAACCTTAACCGCCTGGGATTTTCCGGAAACCTTGGCATTTACACCTCCGACCTTACCATTGAAGGACCTCTGGCCAAAGAAAAGAGCTCATTTATCCTTTCAGCAAGGAAGTCAAATTTAAACTGGTTAAGTAACCAGGAATTAACAGGCAAATCATTCACCATTGATTTTTACGACCTGAATGCAAAATTAAACATCCGGATTAACAGTAAAAACAGACTTTTCTTTACGGGTTTTACCGGAAAAGACGATTTCAGCAGAATCACCAATGCATCTGTAAATACTTTCGGACTCAGCTGGGATAATACCACCGGGACTATCCGTTGGAACCACCTGTTCAACAATAAAATCTTTGTCAATACAACCGCTATTTTCAGCGAATACAACTATTACCTCTATATCAACCGCGAACAGGACGACTACTGGCAATCTTCGATACAGAACAGAACGCTCAAATCAGACTTTACCTGGTTTTCAAATCCTTCGAATACCATTAAATCAGGCATAGAACTCAGTAATTATTATTCAAACCCTGGCAATGTCCACTTTTCTGATGAAGAAACCCAACGCAATGCCCCACAGATTTCCGAGTATCATTCATTGGGAATCAATTTCTATATTAGTAACGACCAGATAATCAAAGAAAAACTCTCCTTAAAATACGGATTAAGAATAAGTTCGTGGAGAAACCTGGGTCCTGCCACTGTTTACTTTTTTGACCCGAATTACACCGTTATCGATTCGGCAAATGTTATAAAGGGTGATTATTACTCGCCTTTCTTTAATTTGGAGCCAAGAATCAGCATTGCCTATGCTACCGGCCCCGGTTCGGCGATAACAGCCGGATACTGCCGCACAACCCAATACCTGCAGATGTTGTCGAATTCTACCAGCCCGTTCACCTCACTGGAGGTCTGGGCTCCATCCGGACCAAACATCAAACCGCAAAAAGCTGACCAGTTTACGTTGGGTTACCTGACCAGGACAAGTAGATCAAAACTCAGCTTTAGTGTAGAAGCATTCTACAAACTGTTTCAAAATCAGATTGATTATGAAGACCATGCCAATATGCTTTATAACCCACTGATTGAAGGAGAATTACGTTTTGGTGAATCCAGGTCTTATGGCGTTGAGTTGTTGCTGCGTAAAACTGAAGGAAGATTCTCAGGCTGGATAGGATATTCCTATGCCAGGATACTGAAAACTATCGAAGGGGTGAATAATAACAATGAATTTCCCGCTTATTACGATCATCCGCACAGCCTGTTTGCCAATCTGGCCCTGAGTGCAGGAAGTAGGTGGGATATTTCAGCAAACTGGTTTTACATGACCGGTTCAGCCTTTACTTCTCCAACAGGGTTTATGCAATACAATGGTTACCAGGTGCCCATTTATGGAGACAAGAACAATGATCGCCTGCCGGATTATCACCGGCTTGACTTGTCAGTTTCATTCAGACTGAACAGGCCGGACCAGCGCTTCAGGCATAACATTGTACTCTCGGTTTATAATGTTTACGGTCGTAACAACCCATTTTCAATAAGTTTTAATAAAATTATGAATGACAATGGTGATTTTGTAGTCCCGGCCGATCTCGACGGCAACTACGAAATCATCCCGACCAGGATTTCAGTGGCAGGCATGATTCCATCACTCAATTACACCTTTAGATTCTGAGAACAAAAATCAAAAGCAACAATATGAAATATGCATCTTTCAATCTGTATTTGTTTTTGCTGATTTTAATGTTCGCAGCATCGTGCGAAAAGGAAACCAGCTGGGATCTGCAGAACATGACAGGTGATTTTGTAGTAGTTGACGGCACTATCACCAATGAATTAAAAACACAACAGATTCGTTTATCAAAACCCTTTGCAAATCCAAACGAGAAGCCTGAGCCTGTAATTGGCGCAGAAATTCTTGTAAGCACCAGTGACAAGGTTTATTCATTCATTGAAGATGCTTCAAGCCCGGGATATTACAATTCTGCTGAAGAATTCGAAGGAAAAGCAGGAAAAACATATTCCCTGCTGATTAATTATAACAACCGGATTATCTCTGCAAAGGCCAGCCATCCGCAAGGCGCGGAGTTTATTTTTCTGCGATACGCCCGTCAGAAAGACACACAACTCTTCAGGATTACCTGGGTAGCCAATGCCTATAATGCAAAACGTCCGGCCATGTACGAGATTCTGCTCGACTGGTCTTTGGTGCCCGGATATGAAAATCTTGACCCTGACAGCACAAAAGCCAGGTTGCTTTATTACACCCTGCCAACACTTGATGTAAGTCAGATTTTTGCACCTGCGATGGAATCCGTGTTGTTTCCTCCGGGAACAATCATAACTGAAAGAAGATATTCACTTACCAGTGAGCATGCTGAATACATCAGGGCGCTATTATCGGAAACCAACTGGCAGGGTGGACTGTTTAATTCTGCTCCCGCTAACCTGCCAACCAACCTGAGTAACAATGGCATCGGATATTTCGGAGCCTGCGCGGTGACATCCAAAACTGAAATTGCAAGGAATATTTTTAACATAAACATACTTGAGGGCGAATAATAGAGTGCTCCTGTTGAAATAAGGTTAAGGTTAAGGTTAAGGTTAAGGTTAAGGTTAAGGTTGAGGTTGAGGTTGAGGATTTAGAGAAATTTCCAATTTCCAATTTCTAATTTCCAAAAGACTGATATTCATAAATTTATGACTTAGGATTTAAAGAAATCTCTAATCCCGATAGCTATCGGGACTAATTTTTAATTTCTAAAAAATTGATATTCAGGAATTAAGGTTGTGCCTGCCTGCTCGTCTGAAAAACGGCGTGTAAACCTGACAAATCATTTTTATGGGTTGGATCAATTTAGCCCTGCCTGAGTGCCTCACGCAGACAGCCATTCAGCCAGGGTTGAAGATTCATCAGTTTTAGAAAATTACACTTTCGTCTCAGGCAATGCGTCAATTTATTCTTAACAAAACACGGTTTAACATATGTCATTTCGAGGCTTTGCAATAAAACAATTCTCCTTTGAAATCAGTCAACTCTTATTAGCAACTGATTAGCAACATGTTACATTAATATTAATAATCATTTGAAAAATATTAATTTTGAACGTAAGGGTAACATGGGCTTCGTGTGTAATATATACATAAACAAAGAGGCTTCATTTCGGGGCATCTGAAGAGAAAGAGAAAATCAAAACAATTAATCATCACCTAAAAGTTCTATTATGAAAACTACACATCTTTTCCGCACCGGCGCCCTGCTACTGGCCCTAACCAGTTTAACCCTGACCTCCTGTAAGAAAGACAAACTTGAGGAGGGAACCAACGATTCTGCCACCATAACTCAATTGGCAACTGATGAGGTAAATGTTGAAGATGTAACCAATGACGCACTTCAGGAAGTGGAAGGTGTGCTCAGCTACAACAGCGGCAACTTAAAATCAACCGAAGGAATTCCCTGCAACGCCACCATTGATTCTACTTCGGTTGTGAACGATACCATTACCATTTTTATTACTTATGATGGGCTTTCCTGTAATGGAAGACGGTTGAGAGTCGGACAGGTTGAAATTAAAAAACAGGTGGGTAGTCATTGGGGAATGCCAGGTGCCAGTGTAAATGTGAGGTATATAAACTTCGCAGTAACCAAAGTGGCCACCGGAAAAACTATTGTATTGAACAGCTCAACAACCTATACCAATGTAACGGGCGGATTTATATACATGCTCGGACAGTTTGGATTAACCTCTCTGGTTCATAGAGTTAGCGGTAATTTATCCGTTACTTTTGATAACGGCACAACCCGCAACTGGAATATTGCCAGGCAACGCACCTACACCGGTACCCGTGGCGCACTTGTGCTGACAGTAGATGGATTTGGCGCATCAGGCGAATATTCAAACCTGGTTGTCTGGGGCACAAACCGTAACAATGAGGAATTCTATACTCAAATTACCCAATCTGTAGTTTATAAAGAAGCTTGTGATGGAGACCCCGTTTCAGGAATAAAAATTCACCGGATACCTGCAGTAAGCAAAAGCGCAACCATCACATTCGGGTACAACAGTAATAACGAACCTATCACTGGCGATGAATGCCCGACGCATTACCGGGTTGACTGGGTAAACGGAACCTATACCGGAACCAGTTTTCTACCACTCAGATAATTCAAGAACAGAATAAATTTTCAAAGCACCTCATTTGAGGTGCTTTTTTCATTTTTATAACAAAACAAAGAAGCACCTGAGAATACCAATAATCATATAAACCCATTTCTTAATCAACCATTCCTTATTTATTTTGTTAATTTGCAGGTGAAATAAACCAATTATGAAAAATACCTTTCTCAATCTATTGCTGATTTTTTTTATTACGACTTCCTGTAAAGCAGATTCAGGGAATAAAATAAACAACGGGATCGATGCCGGTGAAATTATCAACAGCATTGATAAAGGAAAGGCGGTTTTAATAAAGGATATGATTATTACCGATGATCTGGACTTCACTAAAATAAAACGCCATGATGTTTTCAGCACATCTCTTGAAATTGCCCGTATTGAGGTTCCGGTTACTTTTTTCAATTGCATTTTCATGGGATCAGTTACCGCTAACGGGATGCAATCGCAAAGACAGGTCAATACGCATTTCAGCAGCTCAATAACTTTTGAAGCCTGTGACTTCAGGGGAGATGCGGATTTCAGCAATATTACTGTTGCCGGAATGGTAAATTTTACCGGTGCTACATTCAGGGAGAAAGCCCTTTTTAATAATGCCACTTTCAAGGGCCGGCAAGTATATTTTACAGCATTAAACTCAGAGAAGTTGTTTAGTATGCAGGAATCCCGGATTGAAGGTTCTATAGATTTCTTTAAGGCAAAAGTTAGCGGGAAATTTTCCTTTCAGAGTTCGGATTTTTGGGGAATAGCCCGTTTCAGCGATCTGGATTGCAATGGCAAAAGCGATTTTTCACTTACCAATTTCCGCAGTGATGCCTTGTTCACTTACGCAAATTTTGGCAACGAATTCAGAATGGCAAATACAACAGTCGCCGGCCGGCTCGACCTGATCAGTGTTTCTTTTCAGAGCAATGCCTGGCTCTCAAACGCTGTTTTTTACGGCAAAGTTAACCTTACCAAAACAGAAGTAAAAGGCAACCTCGATCTGAGTGGCTCTTTATTTATGCTCGGAAAACCTGTAATGGATGAGTTTACAATACAGTCACCCGGACAACTCATAAAAGATGGTACGCGATTTGCGACATTTGATGAGCTTAATCCGGAATAATTTATAATACGTATGAAAATCATATTAAACACTACTATGAAAAACTACTCAAAAAGATTGATTTCAGGAGCTTTTCTTGTTCCTTTTCTGGCCTTTACCTTAGGGACTGCTACATTAAGCAGTTGTACGAAAGAGGAGGTAAATGAATTTCTGAACGAACTTCTGGTACAAGCCCTCGCCAGTTGGAATGCTGACGAAGAAAACCTGGATGAGATACCGGAAGATCTGGACATCAATGATGAAACCGGAACCATCCCTGGCAAAGTTGACCTTGCTTCAAAATTCCCGCCCATTGGCGATCAGGGTGAATTTGGCACTTGTGTTGCCTGGGCAGTTGGTTATAATCTTAAGACCGCACTAAATGGCATAGACAATGGCTGGACCGCAAGTCAACTGGCGCAATCTTCCAACCAGACCAGTCCAAAGGATTTATTCTGGGCTATTCCATCCGCCGAGAAAGGCGCTGATTGCAACGGAACTCAATTTGAAGCAGCGATGGATCAGCTTATTTCACGAGGTGGCGCTTCTCTGGCTACTGTCCCTTACACAAGTCTGGGCGATTGCAGCCAATCACCACCCCAGGAATGGACTCAGGATGCTTCTGATAATAGACTGGTAAACTATCGCAAGATCGCCGATCAGAGTAACAGTGCTTCCATGACTGTCACCAACTTTAAAAACTACCTGGCCGAAGGAAGACCTATCGCTTTCGGTGCAAAACTGGGCGATCGCTTTATGCGCTGGAACAGCGATGCGGTTATCGATTATGACACCTACCAGAATCCCGGAATGCAGCATGCCTACCATGCCATGGTTTTAGCTGGTTATGATGATGCCAAGAACGCTTTTAAGGTTATTAATACCTGGGGAAATACCTGGGGAAATACAGGTACAATCTGGATAGATTATGATTTCTTTGTCAGCAGTTTTTGTTTTGCCGCCTTTGTTGCTCAGAACAAATCTGATGTCAATATTTCGGGAGGTGAAGTTGGCTCGGGGGATATTGTTTCCGGTCTCGATGTACTGGCCTGGAACCTGATTGATGAGGATAATCCTGAATCGACCGATCCCCTGGCAAGGCAGATTACCTATAACGTGTTCCGGAGTTGAACACGT
>JAAXUD010000483.1 GCA_013336205.1 Lentimicrobium sp.
TAGGTAGATTTCTTACCTCCGTTTTTCTAATGACGATTTTTTGACTCTTTCAACCTGCCTGTATGTCTTGGCATCCAGACAGGCACGCGCCCGCAGGCATTTGAACTTTTTGAACCTGCCTGATTGCCTGGGCAACCAGGCAGACAGGCGCCCGAAGGGCATATGAACCTTTTGAAAGCCTGCAGGGCATTTGCCCCCTCTTCAATCACATTCGTCCTGTTAGTTAATTTTCTGTCGCTCTGGCCGCTGGGCTTGCCCCGTCTTTTCGGCGGGGCCTCGTATTCGCAACACGACTGCCCGGATTTTGATTTTTCAATAGTGCTTTCCTTTCTTATTTTTCCAATTTCATAGGCAGAAATCCGGAAGGTCGTCCCGATAGCTATCGGGACGAATACTGAAATTAAGGACACTGCCCAACTTTTTGGTGAATATTTCCTTCTTTTGCATTTTTCTTTGACTGAATAAATTGAAGCCAAATAGCTTTTAATTCTCCGGTAGAACATCATGGAACCCTTTGAACGCCCGAAGGGCATTTGAACTCCTTGAACCGCCGAAGGCGATTGAACTCCTTGAACGCCCGAAGGGCATTTGAACCCCTTGAACCGCCGAAGGCGATTGAACCCTTTGAACCGCCGAAGGCGATTGAACCCTTGAACCGCCGAAGGCGATTGAACTCCTTGAACGCCCGCAGGGCATTTGAACCCCTTGAACCGCCGAAGGCGATTGAACCTTTGAACCGCCGAAGGCGATTGCTTTTATCCTATCTTTGCACAATATATCAGTAGCTGCCCAATGCGACCTTACTCCATTCTGATCATACTCCTGTTGCTTGTTTCGTACGGGTCAGCCCAGACTGAGACAGAGGAAAATACCTCCAACTTTGTACTTTCGCCCGACAGCGCTTCTGTTTATTATATTAACCTTAATTCGCGTTTGCCCGGTGAAAAATGGCAGCGGGTCTCCGACACTTTGCTCACCGGCAACGAATTTTACATTCCAACCGAGTCGCCAACCTCGCTCAACGCCATAAACGGCAATACAGGACTGGCTTATAAATCGATGTTTTTCAGTATTCCGGTCAGTTCCGGGTTTCGGTTTGCGCCCCCGGTTTACCAGCATTACCTTTTATCGAACCAGAATATCCCCTACTATCGCCTGCGTACCCCTTATTCAAAGGTTTTTTATTCCTTTGGCGCGGGCAAGGAACAACTATTCAATGTTTCGCATGCCCAGAACCTGTCGCGGGGAATCACCGTCGGCGTTGACCTGAAGGTGATTAACTCAATCGGAATCTATGATCGTCAGAAATCAGATGATATTGCCTTTGCAGCCCAGGGACAGTTCGTTTCCGACAATGAACGGTATGCCGCTTTCGCCAACGTCAGGAGCAACCGTTTGAGGTGGCGCGAAAATGGCGGCATAACCTACGATAGTCTTTTTACAGAAAACATTGAAACCGACCGGAAGCGAATCGTGATCAACCTGAAAGAAGCCGATAACCAGATAAAGGACGGCGGGGTTTTTGTCAGGCAGTTTTTCTACTTCGGGCGCAATCCTTTCGCGGTTAAGACCGACACAACAGCGGCGAACGACAGTTTACCGGTCAGGCAGACAGTCAGGGACACCCTGCACCGTTCCTACAATCCACAGCGCTCCAACTTCTTCAGGCATACTTTCTCCTATTCGCGCAGCTCACAACTTTACAAAGATAAATACCCGACCTCGGGCTTCTATCCTGACATTTTTGCCGACTCCGTTGTGACTTACGATTCTGTTTACTATCACGAGATACTGAACGACCTGGCCTTTGAAGGCGGTATTGGCAAAGCCCGCGGAACAGGCAAGGCAATTCTGCTGAGAGTGGGTATAGAACACACCTTCAGCGTTTACCGCAACGATACGATTTCTAAAAAATTCGGCCGGCTCACCTCCTATGGTTACCTGGCAGCCAACGCTTTTGGGGTGGCGCGCGCCGAAGGGTATATCTGGTTCAGCCAGGGCGCCCCTTTCAATGGTGACAAAGGACTCAGCGGCAAAATTATGTTTCCGGCCTACGACAATTCCGCTTCATGGGGTAACCTTTCGGGAAGCCTGGAATTAAATTCGATGCAGCCCGATTACCTTTTTCAATACCATTATTCCAATCACTTCAAGTGGGAGAATACCTTTGGCCAGCAAACAATACTGGGTGGCAAGGCAATGTATGAACGCGAAAACTTCAGGGCGGGTTACAATTACTATAACCTTGGCGGATGGGTTTATTTAAACCGGGAGGCCAAACCGCAGCGCGAAGACGGATCAATCAATATCAACCAGGCATGGGTACAGACCTTATTCAACCTGGGACAATTTGATTTGAATCTTTTTGGTGCCTGGCAGAATGCCTCGAAGGATGAAATTATACACCTGCCCAAACTGGCAGGCCGGCTTTCTGTTTACCACTCCATTTCCCTGTTCAAAAAGGCCCTGCACCTGCAATCCGGACTGTCGTTGTTGTACAATACAGCCTTTCACGGCGATGCCTATATGCCCGCCCTGCGCTCCTATTACATTCAGAATGAAGCTGAAACGGGCGATTATCCCTACATCGATGTATTTGTGAATGTCAGGGTAAAAAGAGCACGGATGTATCTGATTGCCAAACACGTGAACAGTGGCTTTTCGGGCTATGATTATATGATGGTTCCCGGTTACCCGATGCCTGACCGTGGCTTACATTTCGGAGTTTCCTGGCAGTTCTATGATTAGTTTTCACTCTGTAATTAGTTGTTTATCAGGAATATTACCACCCATCACGGAATCTGATCCACCTACAGCGGTGAAGCCCGGATGCCATAGCTTAATGCATTGAACGATAATTATCTGTAACCAAATTTTCTATAATGAAAAACCTTAAACTTCTATTTTTAATGATGTTAATCTCAGGCACCTTGTCGTCACAGGAGTTATCGCAGGAACCCAAACAAAATGTTGGCGCATTCAAAGGCAACGTTATCAGGGAAGTTTCATCAGAATACCTGCTCTACCTGCCTGATGGCTTTGATGCTTCCCCAGCAAAAAAATGGCCCTTGCTGGTATTTCTTCATGGTTCCGGCGAGCGGGGCAACGATCTTGATAAAGTTAAAGTTCATGGTCCTGCAAAATTGATAGAAGCGGGTAAAAAATTCCCGTTTGTGGTGCTTTCTCCACAGTGTCCTGATTCAACTGACTGGGACACCGAGACCCTTTTCGCACTGATTAAACATGTTGCATCGCGCTATAAAGTTGATGAATCTATGGTTTATGTCACAGGATTAAGCATGGGCGGCTGGGCTACCTGGGACCTGGCCATGGCACATCCGGATTATTTTGCAGCCATTGCACCGGTTTGC
>JAAXUD010000074.1 GCA_013336205.1 Lentimicrobium sp.
TTTCCGGGATTCCACTTAGGCATGGCTTTAATAACCCTGACAGCTTCTTCGTCGCAACCGCCACCTATACCCCTGAGTATTCTGACATCAGTAACATTGCCGTTTTTCTCAACAACAAACGTTACGTAAACAGTTCCCTGTATACTGCTTTCGCGGGCTATCTGCGGGTATTTAATATTGTCAGTAAGAAACCTGATGCGGGCTTCATCGCCTCCGGGAAAACTTGGCGATTCTTCAACAACAGTAAAAATTTCTGCTTCTGCAACTTCTTCTTCTTCAGTAGAAGCAATTGGTGTGTATTCAGGAATTTCTGTCAGTTCTGTGGCTTCCGCATCAATATTGAGGTCATCTTCCACTTCAACATCATTTTGAACGATGTTGATAAGGGTTGTTGTTGGAGGGGGTGCCGGTGGTGGAGGAGGTTTGTTCTGATTGGTAATTTCAACCAGATCTTCTTCTACTTTCTCAGCCTGGCGGCCACCAAGGTCAACCTGCTTTATATCGTAGGTTTTCCATTCAAATGCTACAAGCATAGCAGCCAGCGCAACAATCAATCCGATCTGCACAAAGAGAGTGCGTTTACTCTCAAGGTCAGCTTTCGGTGTCTTTTTTGCTTCCATATTGTTAACTGATAATTAGTTATGCAATCAAAAATCCCATTTCTGTGAGCGTGCTAAAATAGTGATTATTTTAGTTCACCCGGTAAAATTATCCAATTTTATTTTTAAAAAAGGAAAAAGTATAATATCCGGTAATACATCCGCCAAAGTTGGCAATCACATCGTAAATGCTGGCATCTCTTCCAATTGGAAAAACAGCCTGAAATACTTCTGTAGCAATTGCGGTAAAACCCGTGATAACTATTGGTATAGCAATAATATAACGCGACTTTTTTGTTTTATATTGTTGGACGGACCCTCTTAAAAGCAAATAAATCAATACCCCAAAAATTAACAGGTGAATTATTTTATCCGGCGAAAAGAGGCTCCAAAAACTATTGACTTTTGGAAAAAAACCACCAGGCGAAAACGTCAAAGCCAGAATAAAACACCACCAGGCAAATCCCTGCCAGAAGTTTTTTATAAAAAGCAACATCCGGTTGGGGATGATCATTGTAAGAAATCCTTTATGCCCCAATCAAATCGCCGTATGCCGCTGCGTCAAGCAGATGGCCAAGCGCTGAAGGATCAGATAGTTTTACTTTAATAATCCAGCCTTCTCCATATGGGTCTTTGTTTACCAACTCAGGGTTGCTGTTGAGGGTTTCGTTAAATTCAAGTACTTCGCCTGAAACAGGCATAAACAGGTCGCTGACAGTTTTTACTGCTTCAATGGTGCCAAAAGTTTCGCTTTCTTCAAGTGTCTCGCCAACGGTTTCAACCTCGATAAATACGATATCTCCCAATTCACCCTGAGCAAAATCTGTAACTCCGATTGTAGCAGTTTCACCTTCAATGCTGATCCATTCGTGTTCTTTTGTGTACTTTAAACTGGCTGGAATGTTCATGATTTCTTTGTTTTTTAAATATTTTAGCTGTTTGCAAAATTAGTAAAAGGCGTTAGAATTACTAAGGATATTTGATCTATTGTTGCTAAATTTATTCAATCTACTTAACTCATTTTTAAGCATTTGTTCGATATAAACCTGTAACTTGCAGCTTTATCCTTTTTTATTTTAAACTTTTAACTGGTAATATTGATAAACAACTATCTGTTTATTGTGTTCTAATGATCATGAAACCAGTTAATTATATCGCAAAGGCAATGTTATGTTTGTAACAGCAATTTTTAGTATAAAAGGAGGTGTAGGAAAAACAGCTGCAGCTGTGAATCTGGCAACACTGGCTTCAATGACAGGAGATAAAACACTGCTGATCGACCTTGACCCCCAGGCTTCCTCTACGTTCTATCTTAAGGTAAAGCCAAGAATTCAAACAACAGTTAAAAAATTGTTGAAAAAGAAATCTCCCATAGAAAAGCACATCAAGGCCACTGATTTTATTCATCTTGATATTTTGCCAGCTTCCATAGATTTTCGGGCGTTTGATCCGGTTCTTGGAAAAATTAAAAGGCCTGTCGACAGGATAAAGGAGATGCTTGAGCCCCTGGAAGATAAGTACCGCTGGGTTTTTATAGATTGTCCGCCGGGGATGACATTGTTGGCAGAGGCAATCTTCAGTGCCAGTGACCTGTTGATGATTCCGGTTGTACCAACAACCCTGTCTGTAAGAACATACAATGATTTCAGGGAGTATATGTCAAAACATCCATTGAAAACCGGGAGTCGTTATTTAGGTTTCTTTTCGATGTCAGACCGGCGTAAGAACCTGCACCGGGAAATACTTGACAATTGGGATTATCAAAAAGAATTTTTCAGTGAAATTTCCATACCCTATCTAAGTGATGTTGAGCGGATGGGTGTTACAAGAAAACCGGTTGTTAGTTTCAGGCCTGCCTCTGAAGCTTCCCATGCATTTGCAAAGCTGTGGGCTGAAATAAAAAAGGCTGCCGGTTCATCAGGCAGCCTTGAAAATTAGCCCAATGCCATTATTGTGCCAGTGTAAATCTCAGGCTTACCCCGGCATTTGTTGTTGAATTGTAGAATTGCGAGGAGACAAACGGATTTGTAATGGTCTTGTCAAAAAACAACCTGATGTTAAACCGTTGGTTTATAACATAATCAGCAGATGTATTTATTGAAACCATTCGGTTACCGGTCGAAATCTGGTTGATCGCTTCATCCAGCCGTCGAAGTACTGTTTTGTTGTCGCGGATTGAAAGGTCCATTTTAACATTCAGGTCACTTTTTAGTTGCTGTTTCCTGCCACCAGACGACAGATTTAGTTTTACATCCTTGAACCTGTAGCCCAAACCGAAAACGATTTCCTGGCTTGAAACTTCAGTTAGCTGGTTGTTTGTGAAGCTGAGCGAAAGGTTTCTTGATTTCTTGAATTCAATTTTGGAAATAAGGCTGTTGTTCCAGGTCATATCAATCCCGAACAAAGGACTGAATTGCTCAGTCAGCGTTACAATATCAATTCGGTTTTCGGGGATAAAGTTGCCTGAGTAATCTACTGCAACCGGGAAACCCAACTCTTCAAGGTAATCTATATTGGTAATATAGTTGCCGACAGAATAAGTAGATCTGTAAGTGTGAGCAATATTAATCTGCTTAAAGTACTTTTTAAATAACTCTATCTTAGACAAGCCTGCATACCTGAAACTCCAGTTAGGTACCGGGGTTTTTGGGAAAGCTGAGAGCGCAACTTTTTCGGCATCTTTACCGGAATAGGCTGCAATAAAAGCTGGAATAAGAATCTCCTGTGATCCGGCGCCATATCCGAGCGGATAGCCGGCTGAGTCAACGCCGGTTGAGAATGGATTTTCAGCACCATAACGAGCTGCAATTATTTTCCGGTTTTCCTTAAACTGCTCAAAGGTTGGTGATATATTGTCATCACCATCTTTCACAAATGCTGTATTCCATGCAATGAATGAAATACTGAATGAACCACGGTCCTGCTCAGAGCTAGGTGCAAAATCTCCGTTACCATCAGCTCTGAAATACTCCTGATGTCCAAACGATTCAGTTTTATCAGCGGTAAATTCAACCCTGAATTCCGGGAATGGCTCATAGGTTGCCCGCGCAGTCATATTTCGTGTCAACCTCGTAATATATAGGGTGTTCAGGATGGTATCAGTTGTTAACCAGCCATTTGCTACTGACTTGTATCTTATATCTTCCTGACTTCCAAAAGCGAAACCAAAGCCGGGAGCCATATCGCTTAATCTGCTTCCCAGAATATCAGGCGTAGGGGTAAATCCGGGGAGTAAGGTTCCGTTTGATTCTGTATAGTTAAACTGCACATCTTTAAACCCAATAATCAGCTTTACAAGACCGATGCCCAGCGCCTTTGCAATGGCCGGGGATTTCTTCGCGATAGAATCATTTGCGGCCATGTTATCAGGCTGTTCGGTTTCTTTGCCGGCTGTTCTTCCACCAGGACCCGGCCTCGGCGGTGAAGGGGATTTGCCCTTTTGGGTAATTTTCCTGAAAAATCCAACCCTGTTGTAAAGATTCGTTAAACGGGCATTCCCGTTTATGTTGATGGTATTGGAATTCTCTATCGTATTCCCCATTATACTCTGAATGGAGCGTGGAGAGGCTTCCCAGCGGAAGGTGCTGGAGTAACGTGCATTTAAGGTTACCCAGTTTAAAAATGGTATTTTATTGATAGGTACAATATAATTCAGGCTCATGTTCTGAGTGAACCGCTCCTTGCTCCCGAAACCATAGATTTCATTCCAGATTGAATCTCTTTTTTGTTTGTAATCATCAGATCCCCGGTCAATACGTCCCGGTGGCTCTAACACATAGGCGCTTGTATTTGCCTGGTATTCAAGTTTAAGGGACTGTGCCAGGTCAAATTTCAGGTCAAAAATCCGGTTCCAATCCCAGGTTTTAATATAAGTCGGCTCAAGTATTATCAGGGCATTACTCTTATTTCTCAGCAATCGTTCATTGTATTGACGGTTCATGTCGGTACGGAACGAGAACATCTTGGGCAGATAATAGAAGTTAAAATCTTTAATAATGGCCAGCGACTTGCTTTGAAGAAATTTAGTCTTCTGAAATGGCTTTACTATTTTTGGGCTGGTGATAAAGTTATACCCTATACCGCCCCGGTGTTGTTTACGACTATCGTATTCTATATCAGTGTTCTGATGATAAACGTGTGAATAGGCATAGGTAAAGTCGAAGTTTTCTATATCATAAACTTTGGGCATTCCCTTGGCTCCGACTTTTTCCTTCCGCATATTGATAAAGTTGATGTTGGTGCGTCTGGTAATATCCTCAACCTTATTTCGGATTGAATCTTTGCCATCTTTGTCAAGATCACTAACTACGTCAGAAAATAAAAGATCCGGATCAAGTGTATTGTACTTCGGAGTCATTTTTGTTTGTGAGTAATCGACATGCATTGGAATCTTTATTCCCGCTTCTTCCGGGAAAAATTTCCCTAACTGAAGGTTAGTGGCTACATCAAACTGACCCCGGGTATCCTGCGAGCGCTCGTTTATCTTTTTTTCAATACTCCCAAACCCCGGCGTTGCATAACTTCCGGAAGCAACGATATTGCCAAGGTCGGCAAGATTTGCGGCAATCCGGGCTGTGGCTGCAAAGGCGCTTGATTCATCAAAATCGGTCAATCTTAGTTCATTCACCCAGATTTCACCACATTTCTCTTCCCCATCATCGTTATCGGTCAGGTTCAGTTTTTTGGGATTCCGGACTCCAATCATAAAAGCCTTGATATCGCTCAAACTTGGCATACCAACAACGGTAATCCTGTTTTCTCCATCATAAACTTCAAAAGGCGTGACTACAGTGATCATAGAACCGGGCATACCCATGGCATCGTTTCGGAGTTGCTTGGCGTTTACAAGTTTGTCTAATTCTATTTCCATCCTGTTGGCATCTGGCCATATTAAGCGGTCGTTTGCAGCAGAAGTATACCAGGGCGTAAATTCTACCGGGATCTCGTATTCGTAGTAGTTTTCAGTAAAGTCAGACCCCACCCTTACAAAAACAGTCAGATCACCTTTTTCAAGTTCCTGATTCTCAATTGATTTCTCGGCATGGATGTACATTTTGAGTTTCTTGTACTGCCTGAAATCAAAATCGGTAGTCTTGTAGGTGCCACGCGCATCGCCATCGAGCAGATTGCAGACTTTCAGCACCATTGCCTGTTCGTTGAGTTGCTGGTAGTTGGTGGTTCCAACATTGATTTCACGTTCAATGTCCGGCGGTAAAACATAGGGTATCGGGTCTCTGCTTCCGTTTTCTTCAATACTGACAGTTGATATGTCGAAGTTGGTTTCACTTTGATTCGGATCGGGAATATATTCGCCCGGCTCAAGAAGGTTGCTGTAATATTTACGCCATTCACCCCTTACCAGTTCAAGTGTTGCAAAACGAATTACCAAAGGCCTCTCAAAATTTTTCAGGAACATACGCATGAAACGAATGCTTTTAAAATCCTGGATATTCCCAATAACCTGATCAGGGCTTTGTACAGGAATCTTAAACTGATACCATTTTACCTTGCCGCGTTTCCCGTTTTCCAATGGGATATCATTGGCTTCATATACATCAGTAATATAGTTTTCACCAACGTTCATACGTTCCGGATTAAGCCTGACTTTATACTGGAAATAGCGTTCCTGCTCGTTCAATGTATTGTCACGGTTAATATCTTCAACGTTTGGCAGGGTTGTCGCCTGGGTCTGAAAATCTTCATTGGATTGTTCAGAAGCAGGAGAGTTGCCATCTACACCGTTGTATTGCTTGTATCGCTCGGTAACACTGCTGTATGTCGGGTCAGCATCATAATCCGCACCTCTGAAGTAATGATAGTTGTCGCTGGAAGGATCGTTAAAGGCCTGCTGAAATGCTTCTGAAGTGGTGCCATATGCATTGGCAAGTTGGTTAAGATACTCACTTTCGAAAAAAGATCGTTCATCGTCGTCGAGCAAGCCGTCATATCCGACATCCTGATAAGGGCGGGCTTCAATGTTGTTGTCAAATGCATTGACCAGGGCCTGCAATGTTGGAACACGGCCCCAGATTGTAGTATCTACGTCTTTAACCTCAGCAGAGGTCGGAAGACCGTTTTCATAGCTTTTACGACTGTCACGGAGAATGTCTTCAGATATGTCGCCGAGATTAAAGTAAAGATCACCACCATTGGTCAGGGAGTCTTCGGTGAAGGGGTCCATCATCCAGAACTCAATATATTCAACATTAGCTGCCTCAAAGTCGGTCGATTCAATTTTGCGCATTATACCTCCCCAGCGGGTTTTGGGCATCAGCAGTTCACCTGTTTCCGACATACCTTTAGACGTTCCGGAAGGAAAAAGGTCAAAATTGTAGGGACCTTTCTCTTCCGGGAAAAATGACAGGTTCAGAATAGACAGGTTCATCGGCTGACCATTGGGCGGATCTGAATTCGGAAACACCTCTGTTTCCCTGACCAGTCGCACAGAGTTGCGCGAAAGCTCGTCCTTGCTGATATTTTCAGGTCTCAGGCTGCTGTTGCGATCGTAGAAAAGGGGATCGATGGTGTACCAGGAAAATTTGGCCCTGTTGAAACCATAAGCAAGCCCTGTGCCCAATGCAGCCTCAGGAAACATGTCGCGCATGGTTTGCCCCTGTGGCGTACTGGCCAGAAACCATGTTCCTACATTCTTCAGGTCTATTGTCGATTTAGCACCCTCAAAATCATCGATATAAGAAGTCCCTGTTTCCCCGATTGCTTTTGAATGCCCGGGGATAAAATGTGCAAATTCGCCATTAAACTGTATACGTGAAGGGACTTTCGTACTGTAAAAAGGTAATTTATCAACTAATTTTGTCAGGAACATTGACTCAGTCTGATAACTGAAATCCATACCCCACATAGTGTTTGAAATAGGCTCCTGACCAAAATTAGTTTTTTGGGTCAGCGGACGTTCATGCAGGTTGAGCAAAGTGGCTCCAATCAACAAATCTTTGTTTACTTTATAATCAACATGCATTCCCATCATAGTCTGGGTCTGAAGGTTGAAGTTGGCATTGTTTTCGAGTGAAATACTTACCGGTGTTCCTGAATTCAGAATTCCTTCGTTAATGATTTTTACCCTGCCGAGCGTATAATCAACTGTATAGTCAACGTTTTCAGTAAGAGGAATGCCTCCGGCAGTAACACGAACTGATCCCTGGGGTACATTCAGCGCATTAAGCGAAATTTCTGAGCCACCGCTTGATTTGTACATACCTTCAATCAGATACCTGTTCTTATCCGGATACTGCTGGGCGCCACTTTTGGTTAAGGTATAGAGTGAATCATAACAGTATTTGTTAGCCAGCTGATCATCGTTGAGTTTGGTTCGCAGATAGCTGCCGAACGGTTCCCTGACAGTAAAAAATACCCGACCGTTGGATGACTGTATTGTCCCTCCTTGTCTTGCCGCATTGTCAATAAAATCGAATAAACCATCGTGGGGTGGATTCTGCTGAACATCAAGGTTGTCGAAGTTAAACACCCTGATCAGCGGAACTCCTTTTACACCTTCCGGACCTTCAGTAAAATAGCCTGTTGGTACAGTGTTTTCGTTGCCTGAATAAAGGATATTTAAAATAAAATCTTCGCTGTTAAGCTGAAAAGCACCAATATTATAAACATTCTTCATCATCAGGTTCCAGATTGGAATCTTGGTGTTCAGCGCGGTACTCTTCAGCAATTTGACCATCAGGCATGAAGGAGGTCTGATTCCCTCATCAGAAAATTCCCCGACCTGAAAAATACTATCCTGGCCTATTACGGTATATTGGTATGCAACAGCAAGCACCTGGTCGGGATTCATTGTGGAATTCAAAGAAATAAATCCAAGTTTCGAGTTAAAAGTGTACTCGCTGCTGTTCAGTTTACGGGCATTCTCAACTTTTTCGTAATCAATCCCTGACATATAACCGAAGGGAGGCCCGGTAAGGTAATCGGTCACATTATTAATATCTCTGATTATAGCTGTATCGAATTTCGTTAGCAGATCATTGGCAGAATTATCGGGATAGCGTTGTGCGGGATTGGGTATTATACTTTGATTGTAGGGGTCTTTTTCAGCAAGATCCATAAAAGCCACAATATTCCGGTTGTCTGTTACCGCAGGACCGATATTGGTAAGCCAGACTTCAATCTTGGTAATATTGATGTTTGAGTTAACAATGGGTAACTGGCTCAGGGCGTTGTCATAATTATCTGCAAAAGACTGGGCAAGAAAGAAATGCTTGTTATCCTCATAGTCGAGTGCCTTAACACTGAATTCACTGGTTTGTGCACCGCCTTGCACGGTAATGGTGGATGTTTCGCTTTTTTGTTGTGAAAAAACACCGGTAACTGTTGCTTTGCCGAACTGCAACTGGGTTTTCAGGCCGAAGAGACTCTGGCTTCCGGTAATCAAAGTACTGTTGAGCGGGAAAGTTACATCACCGGCTTCAATAAGTTTGATGATTTCGTCTTCTTTACCTTCGTATTTGAGTTTTAACTTTTGTTCGAAATCGAAAGTAGCTTCAGTGTTATAGTTGGTGTTAAACTCGATTTTATCACCGATTTTAGCCATTACACTCATTTGAATGCGTTGCTGGAAATCGAAATTTGTGGTTCGGCGCTGC
>JAAXUD010000484.1 GCA_013336205.1 Lentimicrobium sp.
GGAAGCTGTCATATAACAGGCCTGTTTCACCAGCCCCATGGCCTGGTACCACTCTTTATGAAAAGGAGTTAAGTCGGGAAAATTCTCACGGGCACGCAAGGCATGAATACCATAAAGCGCTTCTACAGGTACCTGCCTGCTGCCAAGGAAGTCGGATTCGGTGCGTTGTTCCATGTTTCAAAAGTAGCAATTTTTAATAACTTAAGCAGAAGTCAATGGAATCAATGATGGGTAAATTCAACTCCGGATGCTGTCTGCTTCGTATGAGCAGAACCATGACGAGGGAAGTCCCTCCTTCGGTCCCGGGTTAAGGTGGTTTCGGCTCCGTTTCCGGGTTATGGTGGTCTCGGCTCCGCTCGACCACCACGGCTCTACCCGACCAATAATATTACTCCCGGTGGTCGAGCGGAGCCGGGACCATCCGGAAAACAGACTTCGAGATCACCAAAGAACAATACTCCCGGTGGTCGAGCGGAGCCGGGACCATCCGGAAAACAGACTTTGAGACCACCAAAGAACATTACTCCCGGTGGTCGAGCGGAGCCGAGAACATCCGGGAACCACCGGGCAGAGCCGGGACCATCCGGGATACTTCAGGCAAAGCAATGACCAACCAGATTTCCAATGCCGTGACCAGCCATTTTGCAATCCTTTTCTACTTTCAGAAAAAAATTCTGCCGCTTTGCAATGTATGAAAAGCAAACCTTTGCACATTCGCTCCCTGTTCAGTCCCTGTCTTCAAATTTTACCTAATTTTGTGAATGAAAATTAGAAATATAAACTGATCTGCCGTTAATCAACTTTATGAATGAAAAAGTCTTCAGTATTGAATCCCATAGCCCGCTTGAACTCTTCGGCGTTGGTGACAGGAATCTGAATATCATCAAAGAACTGGTTCCTAAACTTAAAATTATAGCCCGTGGCGAATTCGTAAAAGTAATTGGTGAACCTGCCGAAATAGCAGTTTTTGAAGAGCTTTTCAACCTGATTATTATTCATTTTGAGCGGTTTGGTAATATAACCGAAAACGACATCAGGCAACTGGCCGGGCCAGGTGGCTCGGAAAGTATGATAAAAGACATGCCCGCCGATGTGCTTGTTCACGGTCGCAATGGCATGGTTATTAAGGCCAGAACACCAAATCAGGTCAAGATTGTTGAGAGTATTGGTAAAAATGACATGGTGTTTGCCATCGGCCCTGCAGGAACTGGTAAAACTTATACTGCTGTAGCCCTTGCAGTCCGTGCCCTCAAAAACAAGGAAGTAAAACGGATCATCCTTACCCGTCCGGCTGTTGAAGCCGGTGAAAATCTGGGGTTCCTGCCCGGTGACATGAAGGAAAAGCTTGATCCCTATATGCAACCGCTTTACGATGCACTGCGTGATATGCTGCCTCCTCAGAAACTACTCACCTATATTGAAGACGGAACCATAGAGATCGCACCCCTGGCCTTTATGCGCGGCCGCACCCTCGACAATGTATTCGCCATTCTTGATGAAGCACAAAATGCCACCTCGAGTCAGCTAAAAATGTTTCTGACACGTATGGGCAGATCGGCGAAATTCTTTATCACGGGCGATATAACACAGATTGACCTTCCACGGCATCAGCAATCAGGACTGGTTCAGGCCACAAAAATCCTGAACAATATTTCCGGCATTGATATGATTACCCTCGATGAATCGGATGTAATACGTCACAAACTCGTAACCAAAATAATAAAGGCCTACAGTAAAGAAGCTGAGAGTTAAAAAAGCGGAAACATCCGTTTTTAAAATATTGGGAACTCCAGCTTCCAAAACTTCCTTTAGAATGAAAAGTATCTATGAATCATAGAAGTGATCGTCCCCCTTTTTTGAAAGGGGGATAAGAGGGGGATATAAAAACCGGAAATGTAACAACAATACTCCGTTAAGTTTCTTTAAACAGTTGGTAATCAACTTTTTGCCTTATCACAATTCTGATTTATAAAGTCTTAAATATCAATACTTTGCGTCTTTGCGTCTTTGCGTGATTCTTAAAATTACCATACTATTGTAGCAATACACAGAAAATTAAAAAGGCGGCAAACTTCCGTTTTACCGCCTTTTAATAAATTTAAACAGAAATATTACCTGTTGATGATCACTTTCCGCATTCCGGAGCCATTTTCAGCTGTATATTTCAGAAAGTATATACCATTCTGTAAATTGCTGACATCCATCATTAAAACTCTTTGTCCTTCAACACTATAATTCTCCGGAGAAATCAACGCCCGGCCATCGGCAGATAAAAGGCTGATTTCAACCTCAGCCGGTTTATTGTCTGACAATTCAATTCTCAGCCAATCGCTGGCCGGATTCGGATAACTTCTTACTTTCAGGCTTCCTGAACCAGCGTTGATATTTTCCGTACCGGTAGTGGTGGAGGTATAAGTGATTTCCCAGCCTTCGCCCTGAATATCGTTGTTGGTTAAAAACAACACATAAGCTTTTCCTGATGGAACCACGACATCGCCGGGTACCTGGTTGCCTGAGAATTCACCAAGCAGTGTCTGCGATACATAATCATAAACCCTGACTGCATCATTAACAGGCTCTGTATCAAGGCTATTAAAGGAAATAACAATGCCTGAAGCACCTTCCGGAGCAATTTTATACTTACACACGGAGTTATTGTGGTATTGACGACCGGCACTGCCATCAGTAATTGTTCCTTCAGGTTCTGTCAGTGTAGTCAGGCCTGAGCAATAAGCAACGATGGTGCTGGTATATTTTGCTTTCCAGCCGCTTCCCAGGTTGCCTGAAGTCAGGAATTCAATGTACATTTTATCACCGCTGGCTACAAGTACCGGTGGCATCGAACTACCGGTATAACTTCCCATCAATGGAAAACTGGCATCAGGACCATCATAAACATTCAACGCATCAATGCCTGAGGTAACATCGAACTTTTCGAAAACAAGGGTGAGGTTTGAGATTGAGTCAGCAGGTGCGATCAGCCAGCCACAGTTTAATCCTGAGCTGTATGGGGCAACCGGGCCACTGCCATCTTCCAGCGTTCCGTTGTGTCGGGTGAGCGTAGTAACACCATTACAATAATAAGGATAATTACTGCCTGGAATAAAATTAACGATAGCTCCCTGACCTTCTGTAAAGTTATTGCCACCCGGATTCAGATTATTCAGATAAAAATAACCATTGTAGGAACCACTCCAGCCCCAGTTAAAATGGAAATAGTCAGTTCCCTGGTAACCATCAACATTAAAGGCATGTCCACCTGAACCGAAACCATGATAGTACATTGGCCAGCCATTGTCCAGATTCTGCATCAGGAGTGCAGCCCATTCACTATCGGAATATTCATCTTTATACTCAAGTGAG
>JAAXUD010000485.1 GCA_013336205.1 Lentimicrobium sp.
TCTGCCGGTAGCTTCGATACATTTTGCGAAATCGAAATTGCACTTTTTAACCAATGTTTAATTCGCAAAACACTCAGCCACCTCTTTCTTCTCAATGTTAAAATTGGAAATTAGAAATTGGAAATTAGAAATTCCCTTTCTTTATCTCCTTGTCTCCCATTCCCCTTGTCTCCCAGTCTCTTAGTCCCTTAGTCTCCCAGTCTCTTCGTCTTTTAGTCTCTCAGTCTCTCCAATCTACCACTCCGGTTTCCGCTTTTCCAGAAATGCCCGCATTCCTTCGGCCCCTTCATTGCCAAATGGATCACCAAAATGGTCACATTCAAGCCTTTCACCTTCTGTATAACTCATTTCAAACCCTTTTCGGGTAACTTCCTTTACCATTTTTACTGCCAGCGGCCCTTTTGCAGCTATAAGTCCGGCGAGCCGGCGAGCTTCATCAAGCAGGTTCTCAGGCGCTGTAACTTTCTGAATCAACCGCATCTGTAAAGCGGTTGGGGCATCAATCACCTCGGCGGTTGTGAGCAGGTAAAGCGCATCGGCCAGGTTGGTAAGCCGGGGCAGACGCTGGGTGCCGGCATAACCGGGAATCAGACCCAGGTTAACTTCCGGCTGCCCAAACTTCGCGTTTGATGAGGCAATCCTGAAGTCACAGGCCATGGCGAGTTCCATTCCACCTCCCAATGCAAAACCATTGATGGCAGCAATAACCGGAAATGGCAACTGTCCCAGCCGGTTAAAAACCGCCTGGCCTCTTTTTGAGAAATCCCGTGCTTCATCAGGACTCATATTAACCATTTCAGCGATATCCGCGCCAGCGACAAAAGCCTTTCCTTCGCCGGTTATAATCAGTGCCCGAATTGAATCGTCAGCAACAATACCGGAAATATAATGGTCCATTTCTTCAAAGAACCTTGAATTCAGTGCATTTAGAGCCTGAGGCCTGCTAATGGTTATAAAAGCAGTGCTGCCTTCTAAAGAGGGCCGGAGGATGGTGTATTCCATAAAGTGGTCGATTTGCCTGGAAGTGGTTTTAAAATAACATCCGGCAAGTTAAAAAAGTTTAATAAAGACAAGCGTGACAGGTAATATACTTTTTCAGTGATAATGCTTTACATCTTCCGGAACTGTATTGTAAAAATTGCATTCAGCGATTTCCTTGCTAAAAGCCAGCCAGTCAATAATTTCGAGGGCAGTTTCATGGTCGAGATCATCAATCGGAAAAGTATAGATAACATGAAATTTGTCTGGTTCTTCTGCTTTGACCTTGCTGGATTTCTTGTCAGACTCTATTCTTTTTCTTTGCAGAATGTATTCCTTAACTTCAACCTCAATCATGCCTGCTTTATGGGAAATATTCATATAAATCGCCCTGATATGCTTGAAATGACCCGATTCAAAGAAAGGAATAAAGCTGAAAAGTTTTTTTCTTTTCATGCGCTGACTGCTCGAGAAGATATTCAGATAATTGTTTAGCTTCGATTCCTTTTCCCGGCCTTCCATCTTGCCAAATGGGACTCTTTTGGAAGCTGGCAGGTTGTTAACCCGGGAAATGAGCCCATGCAAATCTTCCATAAAAGCAATGTAAGCTTTTCCATTGGCAGCAAAATTCTCCTGAATGCTGTTAAAGCGCTGGCTAATCCTGTCAGCGCGGCTATGCGATTCCTTTTGAGGTTGGGATGATTCCTCGGCTTGTTCTAACCAATGTGGCATAAGCTTATGTATTATTATCCAAAGTAAAACAAAATTACTTAATTATTGACCAGGGAGTTAAAAAACAAAAGACTGTAAATACCGCAAATAAAAACATTGATTTGGTTTTTATTCTTAAATTTCGGCAACATAAACGCTTTAATAATTGTTAAGCGGATCTCAAAAACCAAAAAAACCTGCACTGATGCTCACTACCATGACCATAGAAGCGATGAACGCTTTATCGGAAGGCACTTTGATGAAACAACTGGGCATCATTTTTACCGAAATCGGGCCGGATTATCTTTGCGGTACTATGCCTGTTGATCAGAGAACCAAACAACCGGCCGGTCTTTTACATGGGGGAGCCTCGGCTGCATTGGCTGAAACACTGGGCAGCATGGGCTCCATGTCGATTGTTGACTTAAACAAACAAGCCATTGTCGGCATTGAAATCAATGCGAACCACATCAGGAGCATGAAAGAAGGCATTGCTTATGGTAAGGCAACCCTCGTGATGCGATCCCGGAAATTGCATGTCTGGGAAATAAAAATCAGCAACGAAGCCGGAAACCTGGTCTGCCTGTCAAGGCTAACCATCATGGTTTTAGACAAAGGCCATTAAAATTATTTAACAAAATGGAATCCGGAATAAAAAATGAACCGGGATTACGGGAGTCGCTGATTGAGGCCGGAAAGGCTTTTGTTGCCTACCGCCTGCCCGATAGTGCGGAGCAGTTTATGATGTCAGGCCAGGTTAAGATTGTTGATATAACCGATACTGAACCTCTTATAACCGGTAAACCCGGATTTCTGATGGCAGGATTTAACCACCACACTCCAAATCTGTGGCTGGAAGCCGATTATTTCAGCAGGCACCCTGCCAGCCGGACTTTCAGAAATACAATTAAACCCCGAAGCCCGATCGCACTGCCGGACATAAAGGTTAACGAAGCTTCAGAAGCAACTTACCTTCAGCAGGTGTCAACTATAACCGATTGGATCAGAAGTGGAAAAGCCGGAAAAGTAGTCCTGACGAGGTTGATCCGGACTCCATTTGGAAATCCTTTGTTAAGCCCTTCGCTTTTCGATTTGTTGTGCGCAACGAATCCAGGTGCTTTTGTATATATGGCATTTTTCCCGGGTTATGGACTCTGGCTTGGCGCGACCCCCGAAAGACTGTTAAATTTCAGCAATCAGAAAGTCAGCACCATGGCGCTGGCAGGTACCCGCCGGGCAGGGAGTAAAGGAAGCTGGAATGTAAAGGACATCAAAGAGCATGCTTACGTTGCTGATTATATTCAGGAGAAACTTGAGCTAACAGCCTGTTCTTCTATTGTTCGCTCAGCGTCCTACACCTCCAATGCCGGTAAGGCTGAGCACCTTCGCACCGATTTTACAGCAGATTGCTCCATCCTGAATGTAACAGAACTAATCAACGAACTTCACCCAACGCCGGCTGTATGTGGCTGGCCGGCTGAAGCGGCGCTGGAAATCATCAGCAAGGTTGAAGAACACGACCGCGCTTACTATACCGGCTATCTGGGGCCTGTCGGTAACGGGGCCGCCAACCTGTTTGTAAATCTTCGGTGCACCCGGATTATCAAAGACAACGCGCTTGTATATGTTGGCGGTGGTCTTACTGCCGACTCAATGCCTCAGGCAGAGTGG
>JAAXUD010000486.1 GCA_013336205.1 Lentimicrobium sp.
TTTATTTCAGTATAGCATCAGCACAATATTCTTTTATTTTTTAGAATGATAATCAGGAATAATTAATTCAGGAGGATTATTGTAAATTGGTAATTCAACACCAGGAAGGCTCATCCTGAAGCGGGCGTAATTCCAGTGGTCTGAAATATGATTATTCAGTTTTTTTTGATAATAAAAAATCATATGGAATTACAGTTTAATTAAACGCTGCGATACCTTCAGTTTTTCTGAAATAAGGCTCACTACATAAACGCCTGGTTTAAGAAAGCCGATATCAAGGGTAGTTTCTTTGTTAAACGGTATGTTTTTCATTAACCTGCCCTCCGCATTGATTATTTCAAGGCTTGCTGCCTGAGGAAATGAACAGGTAATTTTAACCTTATCAGTTACCGGATTCGGAAAAATGTTTAATACAGTCTGAACTGCAGGATTTTCAATTACCTGTGTCTCTGGCAGTTTAATTTCATACAGCCATCCTGCGGTATTGTTGCTCCCTTCTTCTGTCATATACAACTTTGAATTGCTGACAAAGGCGATTGATTCATTCTGGCCAGGCGTAGAGGTAAACTCATATTCTTTTACTTCGCCATCAAAAAACCGCTTGCCCGGATAGCCGGAAAATGAAATCAGTTTAGCGTTGGTAAGCAGTATCAGCTCTCCAGTGTGGTGGTTAATATCCGCTGAGGTAATGCGGCCGGTTTCGATTGTAATTCCTATGAAATATGAATCAGCCAGCCTTGCGGTATGGTTCCCCGGTGAATCAGGGAGGACATACATTTTTGTAATTCCTGTAAACGGATTGCTGCGGTCCTTGGTAAAAAGAAACAGGGAATCAGCATGCCAAACTATGGCCTCGATGTCGAAGTTGCGGTTTGCTGAAGGTGGTGGAAACGCATTCTGATCTTCAAGTGTAAATGAGATAATCCCGGCTGTTACAGTATTGCCGGTTATCGTTTCAGGCGCGGGAATCTTGTAGATTGCCAGATCGTTGCGGTTGTTGTTGTTATTGCCGGCATCGTTAATGTACCAGGTTTCCTCATTGTCAACCGCCAGATCTTCCCAGTCAATGTTTTGAACGTTAGTGATCTCGATGGTGCGAAGCAGTGTTCCGGTAGTGTCAAAGCAGTAAATTTCGTTCGAGTTTCCTGAATCTTCATGCGACCAGATGCGGTTGCTGCCTTCAATGGCTATACCTGAACTTTCGATCAGCGCATCCGGAAGCTGACACACCTCTCTTAAATCAATTGAAAATTGCTCAGCGGCGTTTTTCTGCTGTTGCGATTTACACTGTAATGTCAGGGCGGCCATCACTGCAAAAAGCAGGAAGGTACTCAATGGTTTCTTCATAAGCTGGTTCAGAATTTCTCGATATCCCTGATTCCTTTTCGGTTCAGTACAATCCGGTAACGTTTAAAATCGGATTGTTCCTCATTTTTAAACTGGATAACAAGGTTTATGTAATACATTTTTTCTCCTTTAACGATTCCGATGCTCCCGCTTTCGCCGGGAATGTAAAGCGGAACAACAGGATTGTCCATTTTCTGGATAAAGTTGGAGACATTAAAGCGGATGATGTCATTCATGCCGCTGGTAGGATATTGACTGCACTCATCCAGGCTCTTGCGGTTGAGCCTCACCAATCTGCGGTATAGGATTATTTTTTCGCGGTTGTTTCTGTTGTCAGCTTCCAGAATTGCAGAGCGGTTGCGCACTTTAACGACTTCGGCCGGCACTTTTATTTCAGGGATAAAATCCATGCTTTCCTTGCTCCATCCAATAATATGGTCGCTGAGGCTGATATCGGTGCGGTGGTCAAAAAACCGACGGCCAAGCTTGTGGGCAAAATAGTATCGGGCCAGCTCTTTAATCCTGTCTTTAAGCATATAGCTTACCACCAGTGCCACAAAAAAGGGCATGGTAAAATTGCCGAACTTCTGCTGAAATGAAAAGGCAATGGCCGTTGCAAATACCATCGAAATTCCGGCAGCAATGCTAAGGTAAACCTGTTCAATCCAAACCCCATCGCGTTTCTTATTGGTTGTCAGAAACAATTCGTTCTCCGCATATTTTTTCAGAAGGCTAAGTCTGAATACAAGGTCGCGGTTTCGGTCGGGGCTTTCTTTCTCCACGACCGGATAGCCTTTATCGTGTTTATAACTTACCTCGGCCGTAATCAGCTCAAGTAATAATTGCTTGATGTTATCCGGCAAAGCGGCTTTTTTCCCAAGTCCGTCGAGCAGTTTAAATGAATGTTGCTCTATGACGTTGCTCAGGAATTCATCGCCAAATAAATAATAATTCATCAGTTCTTTGCTGATGGTGGGCACATTGATAACGCGCCTGAGATTGCGGTAATTTTCCGCAATAAGACTGATATTTTTTACATAGGATTCAATGAGGTATTCCAGGTCACCAGCTATACCATTGTGCAGAACGTGATTGATTTCTTCCCGCAAAGCACTCTTGACAATTGAAACGAACATCCTGATGTGGTATTCATATTCGGCAATACGGGTGCGCGTAGGTTCTGAGGCAAGAGACTGAAATGACGCTGCCATCAATGCGAATGGTGGTTTATCGCTGATGGCGATATCCCTAAGCAGGTATACAGGGGTAATTAACCGGATATTTGACTTCAGATCGCGGTAAAAATCGGTTTTTTCGTAAGTTACCCGGTTAATATCGAGGCTGTTGGGAATAAATATCCAGGTATTCACTGCAAAGTCGCTGATTTCCTGCTTCTTTCGTGCAATGAATCCCAGTTTTATCTCAACCGAGAACTTGTCGTGTATTTTTATTAAATCTTCAATCATTCTTTAAATATAGTAATTTTATCACAAAAGCTGCTTATTTATTTGTCGGATGCCATGATGTTAAAACAATCCGAAAACTCCGTTTGGCGTAATTCCTAAAAACCTGAACCAGGTTTCTCCGGCAACAATATTCAGCAGCCAGGCAATCACCATAATGGTAAATCCAAACCTGAATGTATCGGTCAGGCTGTATTGATCGGTTTCATAAATCAAGGCAGCCGGTTTGCTGTTAAAAGGTAGGACATACACATGCTCAATCATAAAAGCTACCGGCAATGCAAGACTTATTACGCTGAATCCAAAGCGATTGGCAACTCCGATGGCGATGGGGATAAAGATCATGGCCCGCATGGTTTTCGACTGAAACAGCAAGGCGCTGAAAATCATGACGCCCGTGAGCATCAGGTACAAAACCCAGAATGGCGTATGATTGCTGATGCCCAGGTGGTCGAAAAATGAATTTATACTGATCGAAGGAAGGTCTGTAGCATCAAGACCGGAACCGAGGGTATAAGCCCCGGCCGAAAAGAGCATA
>JAAXUD010000487.1 GCA_013336205.1 Lentimicrobium sp.
CAGAAGGATTATTGTAAACTGAATCTGCTTCCCCGAACTCTACCAGTTTCCCGTTTTTCATTACCAGCATCCTGTCAGACATAAATCGTACGACCGAAAGATCGTGTGAAATAAAAATGTATGTAAATCCAAATGATTTTTTGAGATCATTAAGAAGGTTAAGGACTTGCGCCTGAACTGAGACATCAAGCGCTGAAACAGATTCATCACAGATAATAAACTCAGGTTCAAGCGTCAGTGCTCTTGCTATGCATATCCTTTGCCGCTGACCTCCTGAAAATTGGTGTGGATAACGGTTAAAATGCTCAGGTTCAAGGTTTACCCGTTCAAGCATTTCAATTACTTTTTCCTTTCTTATCGTATCACTGGCATGCATATGATGTGCCTGCATAGGTTCCATGATTGCCTGTCCGGCTGTTATCCGGGGATTTAATGCAGCGTAAGGATCCTGAAAAATTATTTGAATCCGCTTACGCAGATCTCTCAGTTCATTCGCCGGCAGGTTTTTCAGGTCTATCCCATCATAATGCACTTTACCGGAAGTAGGTTCCACTAACCTGAGAATTGCCCTGCCCAGTGTTGTTTTTCCACAGCCGGATTCACCCACCAGGCCTAAGGTTTCTCCTTTGAAGACTTCGAAGGAAATCTGATCAACCGCTTTAAAATAATCTCTTTGTTTCTGAAACAGAGGTTTGGGCTTCGGGTAATGAACCGACAACTCCTCAACTGTAAGCAATGGTGAGCCTGAGTATAGCTTCCGGTGATCAGAAATCCTTTGTTCTGCAGATACTACTTCAAATAAACGGGATGCTTCAATGTTCGCTTTTTTAGAATCACCGTTAAAGTCGCTGACTACAGGCAATCGTTTGAGTCTTTTGTCCAAAGGAGGGCGGCAGGCAAGTAGTCCCCGGGTATAAGGATGGCGGGGATTGGTAAAAATCTCAATTACAGCTCCCTGCTCAACCACTTTTCCCTGCTTCATTACGATAACCTGGTCCGCTACTTCAGCGATTACGCCCAGATCATGACTAATAAAAATCAGGCTCATCCCGTATTTTTTCCGCAATGATTTGAGCAGCCCGAGAATGGCTTTCTGAACAGTAACATCAAGCGCGGTGGTGGGCTCATCGGCAATAACAATATCAGGTCTGCAGGCTATGGCCATCGCGATCATAACCCTCTGCTTCTGACCACCCGACAATTGGTGTGGGTACGCATTAAAAACCCTTTCAGGATCTGGTAAAAGCACTTCAGCAAAAAGTGACAATGCATGTTCCCTGGCTTTATTCCGGTTATAACCCAGATGCAGGCGAACAGACTCGGTAATCTGTTTGCCGCATTTCATTACCGGGTTCAGCGAAGTCATAGGTTCCTGAAAAATCATGGCGATCCGACTCCCCCGCAGTTTGCGCATTGCAGCTTCATCCGAATTGGTGATATTTACCGGTGCAGCATCTGGAAGTGAATAAACTATTTTTCCGGTATCAATCCGGCTGCCCGTTTGCGGCAGCAACCGCATTATCGATAAGGAGGTTACCGATTTCCCCGAGCCGCTTTCCCCTACGATTCCGAGCGACTGCCCCCGGGCAAGATTAAATGAAACATTCTCAACTGCACGATGCCAGCCGGTTTCATCAAGAAATGAAACACTCAGGTTATCGACACTCAGCAAAGGTTCGTTCATTATCAGGAATATGTATTTACTATTCTCAGCTGCTTACAACTAGAGCAATGCATTTCTGTTGGAATCCTGTTTTATAAAAATAAACAACAGAATTGTAAAAGCCCAGAGCGAAGATCCTCCATAGCTAAAGAAGGGTAAAGGGATACCAATAACCGGAACCAGGCCAATGGTCATCCCGATATTTATCATAAAGTGGAAAAATAAAACCGCAGCAACTCCGTAACCGTATACCCTGCTGTAATCTGACCTTTGCCGTTCGGCCATCATAATAATTCTTACCAGCATGGTTATAAACAGCGAGATAACCACCAGAGATCCGAGAAAGCCCCATTCTTCGCCAACAGTGCAAAATATAAAATCGGTACTCTGCTCCGGAACAAAATTATATTTTGTTTGAGTTCCGTTCAGAAAACCCTTACCGGCAAATCCACCTGAGCCAATAGCAATTTTTGATTGATTTACATTATAACCCGCACCTTTCAGGTCAAGCTCTTTTCCGAGAAGAACATTAATACGGGTTTTTTGATGTTCTCCCAGAAAATTCTCAACCCCATACTCGACTGAATAGGTAAATCCGATCCCCAACAACAGCAGAGCAATGAGATAAATTATATTCCGGCGATTGCGCTTCATAAAGAAGAACAATACAGCCGCCATAACAACCAGTAATATCATAACATAGATGGTTCCCACCATCAATGTTGACAGGGCAATGACCACAACCAAAGCACCAGCCAGTAAAAAATTCCCTGAAAGACCCATGCGGTACAAAACCAGCACAAATGAACTATAGACCAATGCTGAGCCAGTATCGTTTTGCAGCAGTATAAGTATAGCAGGAAGGCCCATAATTGCCAGAGGCAAAGCTCTTGTTTTGAAGTCTTTAATGTTGATATGCTGTGTACTGAAAAAACGGGCAAGGGCAAGGTTGGTGGCAAACTTGGCAAATTCAGCAGGTTGTAAACCAAAACCACCAATCTGGAACCAGGATTTTGAGCCCGAAATCTCGGTGCCAACAGCTAAAACAACCAGTAAGAGAAAGATCATAAACCCATAAATCGCATAGGCAAACGTGCTGAAGAAACGGGCATCGGTTAATAAAATCACCAATGCCAGAAAAAGTGAGGTGGCAATCCAGATCATCTGCTTTCCGTAACTCTGGGAGATATCGAAAATACTGCTGTACTCTTCATTATAGACTGCAGCATAGATGTTAATCCAGCCAAGCAACACCAAAACCAGGTAAAGTATGGTTAGGGTCCAGTCTATATTGTTAAATATGTTTTTACGTTCGCGCACTGATTAATAAAATTTTTTGGTCAGCATATCTTCTTCAACATCTGGTCGTTTGATTTTTCCGGTAATATATTTTTCTATCATCAGCGAGGCAATGGGCAAGGCCGTGGTAGAACCAAAGCCTGCATTTTCAATGATTACCGCGATGGCAATTTTAGGATTTTCTGCCGGAGCAAAAGCCATGAAAAGTGAATGGTCATCACCATGCGGATTTTCAGCTGTTCCGGTTTTGCCGCACATAGTAACACTGTCTATCTGATACCAGCGGGCTGTTCCCATGGTAGCGACCTGGCGCATGCCTTCCACTGCAATTTCAAAATGGATAGGATCAATCGTTGAGACTACTTTTTTAAACTCTCCTGACTTT
>JAAXUD010000488.1 GCA_013336205.1 Lentimicrobium sp.
CAATTGTACAGCCGGAATTTATTCACAAAGGTCTTGAAAAATCGCTGCCCAAACGTCATCACGGTATGATTCCTGAAAACGAAAAGGCAATAGCCAAAGGCAAGGAAATCATTAAAGCACAATTAGTTCTGAATTAGATTGCGCATGCACACACAACCAACCACCCAGGGCCTCCGGATACTTTCCGGAGGCCTTTTTATTATATAAGCCATCAATATTCCAAAATTGTAATCAAATATAAAAACATGATAAAAAAGCTATTCCTTATTTTTTTGATAATCGCCTTATCCTCTACCATTTACTCCCAAATAACCTATGAAAGAGGATATTATCTGAACAAAGAAGGCCGCAGAATAGAAGGACTGATTAAAAATACAGACTGGCAGAGCAATCCTTCCGAATTTCTGTTTAAATCTTCAGATTCTGCACAGCCGGTTAAACTTACAATAGACTCTGTTACGGAATTCGGAGTGATTGGTCAGTCAAGATACCTGAATAAGAAAGTCAGGATTGACCGGTCAAGTGATCTTATCAGTGAGTTGAGCACAATCAGGGAGCCTTTATTCAATGAAGAACAGCTTTTCTTAAAGATGCTGATCGGGGGAAAACATAGTTTGTATGTATACATAGATGGTAATCTGAGAAGGTTTTTTATTGAATCAGATAATACTGAAATTAAACAACTTATATATAAAAATTACCTTTCCGGTGACAGGATAATTGGCATAAACAACGATTTCAGAAAACAACTCTGGTTGCACCTCAGATGCGATGCCATTACAATTGCGGAAATTGAAAACACAGCCTATGAAAGTAAATCTCTCATCAGGATTTTTGAGAAATTCAATGTATGTGATAATGCTGTCTTTGTCAGGTATAATAATAAATCAGGTTATGATTTCTTTAATCTGACACTTAGACCAGGGCTCAATATTTCAACGCTCAGCATCGGAAATTCAAACATCCTGAATAAAGAAATCAAGTTTGGAACCAGGCCCGGATTTCAGCTAGGAATTGAAACTGAGTTGATTTTGCCATTCAATAAAAATAAATGGGCAATTATTGCGGAACCGGGATTCCTATATTATGAGGGAGAGGGAAGCTCACAATCGGCCAATGCTGAAATAAATTACTACTCGTTGGAATTGCCGGTCGGATTAAGGCACTATTTCTTTTTTGGAGAAGATTCAAAAGTCTTTATCAATGGGTCCGCAGTGTTCAATTATGCTTTCAATTCTGATATTAAATACAATACATATCAGGGACTTGAAATAAACACCAATTTGAGTGCCGCCTTTGGCCTGGGTTATAAATTTAAAAACAGGTTTAGTATGGAATTCAGAGTCGGATTCTTGCGGAATTTGCTGGTAAATTATCATTACTGGTATACTGATTACAATTCTTACTCTTTTATTTTCGGATATACAATATTTTAGTTTTTGTTAAGGACACAACCTATACAGGAATCAGCGGAGAGGTTTTCCTGTTATTGCAACAACCCCATCCATTCCTGATATTTCATTTTTGTATTCAAAATGTCGCAAATTTCCAATTCCGATTACCCGAACGCAGGTACTTTTGCCTCATTGTGAATCATAAAAAATATTCAATATGGAAAAACTGATCGCATGGGTAGAAATTCCTGCCACTGATTTTAAAAGGGCGGTGAAGTTCTACAACAATGTACTTGAGATTGAACTGCAGGAATTTGACTGCGAAACTGAAAAAATGGCCTGTTTCCCTACAGGCGAAGGGGCTATATCCTGGGCCCCCGGATTTAATCCTTCGAAAGACGGCGTCCTGGTAAGCCTGAACACCGGAAATCAGCTGGAGCAGACCATGGAAAGGATAACCCAACAAGGTGGCGTTATTGTGCATCCCAAAACAAAAATTGAAGCGGAAGGCAGGGGCTACTTTGCCATTTTTACCGATAGCGAAGGAAACAAGGTCGGACTTTACGGCGATCTGTAATCACAGAAAAACCGGGGGTGTCATCAAGCCTTTGTTGGATGCATTCCCGGTTCAGTTAATTTTTAATTTTGCAGTATAATTCAGCATAGTGAGTTTTCAGGTAGCACATCCCTCTCCCCTTTTATCAGGCTTTGTAAAACAATACTGGGCCATCGAGAATTGTCTGTCACCCGGTGAACGGCATATACAACGTATTGTCCCTAATGGCCTTACTGAACTGACTTTCTATTTCGGAAACAAACCCGGCTCGCTGGATGAAAAACGACATCCGACAGATCATGCTTTACTGAGCGGGCATCTGAAAGGCTATTACGACATAGTAGTAACCAATAAGCTTTCGATGTTTTCTGTTTCATTTCAGCCTTTTGGCGCCTGCCTGTTTTTTAACCTCCCGGCCAGCGAACTTTTCGATTTAACCGTACCGCTGAATCTATTGCTCAAAAATCAAGGAACAGAAATGGAGGATCGTTTAAATGAAGCGGATTCCTTTAAAGGCAGAATAAATGTGATGGAAACATTTTTAATAAGCCGCCTGAAGGCAAACCTGAAGGAATGGGAAACAAAGCGCATTCTGAATATTATTGGCCTGATCAACAACTCCAGAGGAGGAATCACCATAGAGGCGCTGGCCTCGGCAGCCTGCCTGAGCCGGAAACAGTTTGAACGGACTTTCACTGCATGTATCGGCACATCGCCAAAGCAGTTCTTACGCACAGTCAGATTTCAGCATTCTCTTTACCAAAAACAAAAACGCCCGGATATTCCGCTTACTGAACTGGCCTACCGTTGCGGATATTTCGACCAGTCGCATATGATTGCCGACTTTAAGTCTTTCTCCGGTAAAACACCAACTCAGTATTTTGGAGAATGTGAGCCTTATTCCGACTATTTTTCACAGACTTAAGAGGATAAGGGTTGACACGCGGGTAATTTTACTTTTCTCTGCAATCACAGCCTATAAAACAGACCATGCCATATGTAGAATAAATTAATTTATTAAAAACATGGATTGGTAAATAAATCGATAAATTTGAATGCTCAAATAAGTCTAAATTGAAAAATCAATTCTCTTTCAGATTCAGTTTTTGGTCTTCCACGTTGATCAGTTTACTTGCAAACTTTCCAATACTCGATATCGGGATCAAACGAATGGAGCATATTCCAATAACAGGTCACCCCGGCCCTATCCCGCCGCAAATGTCGCCGGCAAATTTTGGGATTGAGTTCACTGCCCAGCTGATTATCTCATTCCTGTTTGCTTTTCTACTTATTAATTTTCTCAATAGAGTTGACAGTAAGTTTAATATCAGGACTTTCAAATCGTGGATTGTCGCTGCCAAAGTTCTGTTACTCTTTTCAGTGTTTGCGATAA
>JAAXUD010000489.1 GCA_013336205.1 Lentimicrobium sp.
TATCAACTCACTTTTCAACAAATCAGTACCATCCATCCTATAATCCAGGCCTAACAGTTTTGTTACTTTCCCCGGTCCTGAGCCATCCTTTTTATAATCCAGTTCACGGCCGATACGCTGCTTCATAATTCCAATTCCATCAACCGGGAATATACCCCTGATAAGAACAGCATGTGGAACCCCCAGCTCATTCGTTACCACATTAAAAAGCGAATGAACACCATAACATAAATAGATATAGGCACTTCCGCCTTTTCCATACATCGTTTCTGTCCTGCGGGTCCTTCGTCCTCCGAATGAATGAGAAGCCCTATCAGTCTCTCCTGCGTATGCTTCCGTTTCAGTTATAACACCCGCTGTTCTCTGATTATCAATATAACTCACAAGTTTCATCCCGATAAGTTGTTTTGCAATCCCGAGAACATCCGGTTGCAGATAAAACAACTCACCCACCCTTTCACGGGACTTAACTTCAAATTTCAGCCCATTGGAATGTTCCATCTTCCAGCATATCAATTTTGTCATTGTCAACAAGCCAGGTAACAGCCTTTATTACCTTCTCTTCATTTATATTGCGGCAGGCTACAACCAGGCCCTCCATGGAGAGGCTCTGCTGCTCTAAAATTGGTTTAATGACCTCGATGATATTATTGAAATCAAGTTCGCTTAAACCCGCCCTGTTGCGCTCAAGGCAAACATCGCAAATACCGCAGTTCTTGCTATCGGTTTGTCCGAAATAGCTGATCAGCATCTTGCTTCTGCAGTTTTTTGTAGAAGAAACATAAGCAATCATCGCGTCAAGCCGCCTGAAGGCATCTTTTTTTCTATCAGCATAATTCTCAGGCGAAATGCGTAAATCAGCCGCTTTTATTAATTCACTTGAAAATGTTAGTTGTGGTTTATTTCGCCTTGGCAGGTAGGTAAGTATTTCCCTTGTCATCAAATAATTCAGGGCCTTTTCTATCTCTTCAGGTGTGGTAGTGAGTCTGCGCGCCAGTTCTGCTTCACTGATAGAAGCCGGTTCTGTAAAAACTCCGCCGTAAGACCTTAAAATTGTTTTTATAAGTGGGTCATAATGAGCATTTTCAACCTGAAATCTATAAAGATCTTCTTTTCGTGCATCAAAAATAATTCTCGAAGGCGTATCAACAGCCTCACTTAAAGTAATAAAACCTTCACGTTCAATAAATTTCAGTGAATTGTATACAGTTACCGGTTTAAGGTTATACCTGCTGCAGAATTCGGTGAGCTCAAAATCAAAAGCCATATCGCGCCCGGTGCCTGGGGCCAATGCATAGTAATTCCCGATGGCCTGATATACAAGCCTTATTGTATCAGGTTCAGGATAAGTCAACTCAATATTATGACGGGCATCAAGAATATCAGAGTCTTCATACAAAAGCACTGCGTAGGATTTTTTTTCATCGCGGCCAGCCCGTCCTGCTTCCTGAAAGTAGGCTTCTATGCTTTCAGGAAGATCAAGATGCACCACCACCCGCACATCTGATTTATCAATTCCCATCCCAAAAGCATTGGTTGAAACCATGATCTTACACCGACCACTTTTCCAGGAATCCTGCTTTTTTGTTCTTTCAACTGAGGTAAGTCCTGCGTGATAGAAATCGGCACTAATACCCCTTTTGATTAAAAATTCAGCGATTTCCCTCGTTTTTCGCCTGTTTCTGACATAGACTATTCCGGTTCCCGGAACTTTAATGATAATTTTCAGCAAGCGGGCATGCTTGTTTTCTTCCTTAATTACGACATACGCCAGATTGTGGCGCTCGAAGCTCTTTTCAAATACATTGTTTTGTTTGAATCCTAATTTTAGCTGAATATCATTAACTACCATTTTTGTAGCGGTCGCAGTTAAAGCCAGCACAGGTATGCCGGGCAACAATTGCCTGATCTCGGCAATTCTGAGATAAGGAGGTCGGAAATCATAACCCCATTGTGAAATGCAATGTGCTTCATCAACTGCGATTAAACGAATATTGAGCTGAGGTATTAAATCAAGGAAACGCTGTGTTAAGAGACGTTCGGGCGAGAGGTATAAAAACTTTGCAGAGCCATGATAAACATGATTGATCGCCAACTCAATTTCCCTAAGGCTCATTCCCGAATATATAGCTTCTGCAGAAATTCCTGACTTTTTCAGGTTCTCAACCTGATCTTTCATCAAGGCTATAAGCGGGGTAATAACAAGGGTTAGTCCATCAAGCACCAGACCCGGCACCTGGAAACAAAGTGATTTTCCTCCTCCTGTTGGCAACAGGGCAAGTGTATCCTTTCCTTCCAGCACTGAATTGATAATGTCCTCCTGCACCGGACGGAATGATGAATATCCCCAGTACCTGGCCAACACTTCATGAATACTGATTCCGGTTGACATGTTTAATAGTATGTAATTATTCAAAGATAGTAAATTCACCGGGCAGAAATATGATTACTGCCTATAAGATATTCAAACGGGAACATGATTGAATGATTTTCTTTTCAGTTATCGTTCAATTTGAGTTGCAATTAATAAATCCGGGAACAAATCAAAGGCCTATCTTTGCAAAAAGAGCTAATTATGGGAAAACCGGTTTTCCTGGTCGGGTATATGGGATGTGGTAAAAGTACCGCCGGCAAGAAACTTGCCAAAAGTTTAGGCTACCATTTCTTCGATCTGGATGAAGAAATAGAAAAACTAACCGGTAAAAATATCCAGCAGATTTTTTCAGCTGAAGGAGAAGATGCATTCCGGATTCTGGAACATTCTGTGCTCGTTTCTTTATCGAACCGTAAAAACATAGTTGTCGCAACAGGCGGAGGCACTCCTTGCTACTTCGATAATATAAAATTAATGAAAGATGCCGGAATCACAGTTTATCTCAGGATGAATGCCGAATCACTGGCTAAAAGACTGCTGCTTGCAAAAACGAAAAGACCTTTGATTGAAGGAATTACAGCTAAAGAATTACCTGCATTTATTAAAGAGCATCTTTCCCGCCGGGAAGACTTTTATAATCAGGCAAAACTGGTCGTAAAAGGCGAAAGTCTTGATCTGGAGAACCTGATTAAGACATTAAAAGACAATATGTAAGCAGCACACAGGGATGACTCAGTAAGAAAACAACATGTTAGCATCCCTGTGAATTTCACAATTCCTTCAGGCTGTTTAAATTAGGATAAAAATCTGTCAGCCAGGTTAGAATCCCCGGAAGATTCAATTTAAAATAAAGTATTGACTATTCCTTCAGTTTCAGCAAACAAACATTCTCAACATGGTGCGTATGTGGAAACATATCAACCGGCTGAACAGCTACTATATCATATTTCTCTGACAGCAGGCTGAG
>JAAXUD010000490.1 GCA_013336205.1 Lentimicrobium sp.
TCAACTAACCCATCGATTGCAACTCATTTAATCTCTTATAAACACCCTGCCTTGCCATCAGTTCATTGTGGGTACCGCGTTCTACGATTTCGCCCTTTTGCATCACGATGATTTCATCGGCATGCTGCACGGTAGAAAGCCTGTGGGCAATCACCAGCGAAGTACGGTTTTTCATCAGTTTAAAAAGGGCATCCTGCACCAGGCGTTCCGATTCGGTATCGAGAGCCGAAGTGGCTTCGTCAAGAATCATCACCGGTGGATTGCGCAAAACAGCCCTGGCTATGCTGATGCGTTGCCGCTGTCCGCCCGACATTTTGATACCACGGTCACCGATGTTGGTGTCGTAACCTTCCGGCATTTGCTCAATAAACTCATGGGCATTGGCCACTTTGGCGGCAGCCATTACTTCCTCCCTGCTCACGTTCTGCATCCCGAAAGTGATGTTATCCAGCACCGAAGCATTAAACAAAATCGTTTCCTGCGACACAATGCCCATTAATCCGCGTACATCGCTGATCACAAAATCGCGGATGGACTTTCCATCGATCAGGATTTCGCCCTGGGTTACATCATAAAAGCGCGGCAACAGATCGGCCATCGTCGATTTGCCGGAGCCGGAAGCACCAACCAAGGCGATAGATTTCCCTTTGGGAATCACCAAATTTATATTCTTTAGTACATCTTCCTGTTCGTAGCGAAACCAGACATTCCGGTATTCAATCTGCGCCTTGAATTCCTTAACCGGGACAGCATTTTCTATCTCGGTAATTACCTCTTCGGCATTCAGTATCTGTTCAATCCGCTCCACAGAGGCAGCTCCTTTCTGAACATTGTACACGGCTGTTGACAATGCCTTGATGGGATTTATAAGCTGTGAAAAAACAGTAATATACACTATGAAGATAGCTGCATCCATCGAAGATCCCGGCGATAGGATTATTTTACCCCCATACCAGATAACGAACACGGAAACCGCGATCCCCAGAAATTCACTCAGTGGTGAAGCCAGGTCGCGTTTCCTGAAAAGTTTAACCATCAGCCTGTTGTACTTAAAGTTGGTGTCTTTAAAGTTGGCGTTGGCCCAGTCAATTGAGTTGAATGCCTTGATATTGCGCAGTCCGCTGATGGTTTCTTCGATGTTTGAAAGTAATTCACCCATTTTAACCTGTCCTTTGGCCGAAGTACGCTTCAGGCTGCGACCGATGCGGCCGATTAAAAGCCCGCTGACCGGAAGTAAAAACAGCACCATGAGGGTAAGCTCATAGTTCATCATAAACAGGGTAACCAGGTAGGCGATGATGGTAACCGGATCGCGGAACAACATTTCCAGCGAACTGAGCACCGACCATTCCACTTCCTGCACATCGGTAGTCATCCGGGAAATAATATCGCCCTTCTTTTTCTCTGAATAATAGGACAAAGGCAGAATCAGAATTTTATAGTAAAGGGCGTTGCGAATGTCCCTCACCACCCCATTGCGCACCTCGGCGATGTAATACATGGCCAGGTAACGAAACAGGTTTTTCAGGAAGAATACAGTTACAATTACCCCACAGATATAAGCCAGGGTGGTTAATTCGCCATACTGTTCAATCAGATTGCCTATCAGGTAATAGAAGTTCTGCTTCAATGAATCGAAACTCCATTCGAAGGCCGGCGGGAACAAAACCGGCTTCTCAAGTTTGAACAATATGTTCAGCACCGGTATCACCGCAGCAAAAGACACCAGCGAAAAAACCACACTGATAATGTTAAACAGGATGTTCAGCAAAGCAAATCCCCAGTAAGGGATGGCGTAACGCAGAACTTTAAGAAGATTTTTCATTGATGATTTTTAGAAGGTCTGGCCCCAAAAGAAACGCAAAGATAAGAGGTTAAACGCTATTCTGATTTCTGAATTTGACACTTCGACTCAGCTCACGGTAAAATTTTGGTTTTTGGACAGAAAAAATAAATTTCCAATTATAACCGAAACATTTCTTCCTCCGCACTTTCGCTCCTTTCCATTCTGACCTGCATCCAACTATATACTTTCTTCGGTTTGAGCCTGCCTCCGTTATGTCGGGTAAACGTTGAACCCCGTCTGCCGACGGACAGGTCTATACTTTTTTACTTTAAACTTTGAGCTTTAGACTTTGAGCTTTAGACTTTTTACTTTTTACTTTAGACTTTTTACTTTAGACTTTGAGCTTCATTATCCTTACCTTTGCACCATGGAATCAAAACGTCAGCAAAAAATTTCCAGGTTACTGCAAAAGGATCTGGGCGAAATTTTCAGGTTAATGACCCACGATCATCTCCGGGGTTATCTTATCACCGTTACAAAAGTCAATGTCTCACCCGATATGTCGATAGCCAGGGTTTACCTGAGTCTTTTCGGGCCGGGCGAGAAATCGGTAATTTTTAAAACCATTAACAAGCAGAAAAAAGAAATCAGGCATCAACTGGCCATCAGGGTTAAAGGACAATTGAGAATAATTCCTGATCTTGACTTCATAATGGACGATTCCCTCGACTACATCGAAAACATTGAAAAGCTCCTGAACACATAGGTAATCAGGTACTAAAAATCAACTAACCACCGGTTCACAACAATTTACGGCCACTTTGAAACTTCCTTTATACATAGCCTGGCGCTATCTGAAATCAAAGAAGTCGCACAATGTGATCAACATCATTTCGGGCATTTCAGTAGCCGGAGTCACTATAGGCACCATGGCGCTGATTGTAGTACTTTCTGTATTCAACGGATTTGAAACCCTGGTAATCTCCCTTTTCAATACTTTTGACCCTCCTGTTAAAGTCAGCCCTGTTTCCGGAAAAACATTCGATTCCAAAACCTATCCCTGGGCACAGATTTCAAAAATTCCGGGCATTAAAGCCCAGACGGCGGTAATTGAGGAAAAGGCATTACTCCGCTACGGAACCGCACAGTTTCTGGTAACCATGAAAGGCGTTGATTCAACCTATCTGGGCTGGACCGGGCTCGACAGCATGATGACTGCCGGCAGCCTGATACTCGAATTCAAAGGTCAGCCATTCGCAGTGGTTGGGCAGGGAGTGGCTTATTTTCTCGGCGTGAACCCGGATGATTACGGAAGTTTTATTGAAGCTTTCGCCCCAAGGCGGACCGGCAAAATCGGCTCTTCCCCTGATCAGGCCTTCAACCGCCTCGACATCAGGCCTTCGGGGGTTTTCTCCATACAACAGGACTTCGACACCAAATACGTGCTGGTGCCCATCAGTTTTGCCCGCGAACTTTTTGAATATACCAGTGAAATTACTTCCGTTGAAATTGCCCTGGCTGAAAATGCGGATGTTGAATCAATCCAGGACCT
>JAAXUD010000491.1 GCA_013336205.1 Lentimicrobium sp.
CAGCAAAAAATCCAGTTTATAGCTTCAATTCTTCATAAACCAATTTTTGCAATTCTTGATGAACCGTTTTCAGGACTGGATCCCCTGAATCAGGAAAAGTTCATTGAATATATTAAGGAAATCAATAAACAGGGAACGACTATATTACTGAGTGCTCATCAAATGTCATTGGTAGAGAAAATTGCCAATAAGGTTCTCCTGATCAATAAAGGCAAGGAGGTTTATAACGGATTCTTATCTGCTATATATGATTCATTCGGAAAAAACCATGTGATTGATCTCATGTTAAAAACGCCTGTTCAGGATTATATATTTGAACCTTTGTCCCGGGTTGAGAGTATAAAACGGGTTGATGATTACAGCGTCAGAATTGTTTTCATTCAGGGAACTGAAATGGAAACGGTTTTATCTGAATTGGCCAAAATACCTGCTATCAGTAATATTACAACCCACAGACCCGACCTTCATGATATTTTTCTACAACTAGTAAAAACTCATAATTAATGAAATATTTAAATCAGGTAATTACGGTTACACGCTGGGAGTACAGACGATTCTTCAAGCCTAAAAGCGAGTTAATGGGATTATCCATTATGCTCTTGGTATCAATAGGGTCCTATTTTGGTGGTAAATATGCCTTTTCTGGTTCCGATGAAAAGCCAGACTTAGCTGTGTTTAAGGATTTGGACAATAACCTGGCAGAAAAGTTATTGATTGATTTTACATTACATGAAGTCCCGGCAGATAAGCAGTCAACTACTATTGAGACAATTTCAAATGAGAAAAAGGGAATTTTACTAGTCAATGATGGTAATGTTTTCACAATACATGCTTACAAGGATTCGAAGGTTCTTAAAAAGCTGAGGAATACTCTGGATAGATATCAAAGGGATAAGAAATTGCAGGATATGAAGTTAAGTCAAGCTGATTTGGACAATATTCTTTCACCTGCTGTGATCATTGAGTCATTTGTATACACTAAAAATTCAAAAAGCAGGGTTCTGCTAGCCTATTTCTTTGCTGGACTTATGATTATGGCTGTATTACTGAGTTTCGCTTATCAATTCACTGCAATTACCGGCGAAAAGCAACTAAAAATAACAGAGCAGATAATTTCAGCCATTAGTCCGCAAGTATGGATGGACGGTAAGATTTTTGGCATTACTTTAACCGGTATATCATCGATGTTCACATATTCTATGTTGGGTATTATTGGTGGAATTCTGTTTTTCCAATTTACAGGTACACCAGTATCAACTATTTTGGACTATTTGTACGTGCCGTCAATTTTATTGTATTTGCCTTTTGCTCTAATCGGGATCTTATTATGGAATGCCATACTCGCAGCAATAGCATCTGTAATCACCGATCCCAATAATTCGGGCAAAAGTTCACTTATGATGTTGCCTTTATTGTTTGTCATTGCCTCATTTATTGTAATTCGTGACCCTGATAATGCTTTCTCAGAATTCCTTTCATGGTTCCCTTTGACTTCGGCTACGGCAATGCCTATGCGATGGGCAATTACAGAGGTGGCGATTTGGCAACTTGCAGGTTCATTTATTGTATTGATTGCGACATTCTATATGGTGCGCATATTAGCTGCCAGAATATTTCGGGTATCAATTCTCATAAGCGGAAAAGAGCCATCATGGCGTCAAATATTCAGATTAATGAAAGAATCAGTATAATCACGAAACGCAGACACCTACAATATGGGTAAGTTGTCTGTCGTACTTTTTGCTTTTACTCCTGCACCATTAATAATCTCTGGCTCCGGTCAGGTTGTTCCGCCATACCCGTTATGCGCAATAAAATATGTACCCGGACGGCAAAAACACGTGCCATACCCTCCTTACACCCTGATCCGCCAGATGGCGGAGTAAAAGTACCAGGAACCCTCCCGGATGATGCCTCGGGTAATATAACCTCCCCAATTTGCTTGACCGTTAGCATCAGTCATATAACCTGCTCCTTGATAAACTTTTACATGGCCTGAATGTTTGGTATTTTGTAACAAACTATAAATTCAGCAATGAGAAAATTGAAGCTTCAGGTACAAATGACTGTCGATGGTTTTATTGCGGGACCGAATGGCGAAATGGACTGGATGAAATTCCCCTGGACAGAAGACATTACAGAATATGTGAGAGAAATCACTAATCCGGTTGACACTATTATACTTGGTAAAAACCTTGCACAAGGTTTTATTCCTCATTGGGAAAACGTGGCTAAGAACCCGGATGACCCGGACTACGAGGGCGGAATTAAATTTTCAAAAACACCAAAAGTTGTTTTTACAAGAACCCTTGATAAGTCAATCTGGAGAAATACAGTTTTAGCAACTGGTGATCTGGAAGAAGAAGTAAACGCCTTGAAAATGCAAAATGGAGGCGACCTTATTGTTTATGGAGGTGCAACCTTTGTAAATTCTTTAATCAGGCAGGGACTGATTGACGACTATCATTTATTCATTAATCCATCTGCAATTGGTAGCGGAATACCAATTTTTAAGGAATTTGACAACCGGCTAAATCTGACATTAATTAAATCTCAATCATTTAATTGTGGGATAGTGGTTTTGCATTATCAACCAGGTTAAAATGATCATACCACGCACGACGAACAGCAACAAATTGATTTTAAAATTGTTAAAGTGAAAGTATCCACTTAAACGAAGGCAATGAGACGCGGGCGATTTATTTTAACAACCATTTCAACCCTGTTATTTCCTTTTCTTTCAGAATCATTTGGATCAGAGATTCAAAATATTAAAAACGGTTTTAGAATTAAGTCAGGCGAATCAAGATCCGGGAAACACTTAAAAATGAAAGGAGTGACGTTAAATGTTCTTGATTTGAAGGTATCATCAAAAGATACAAATGGAAATTTGTCAGTCTTCGAACAGATTGGGCTTACTCCTGAAGGTGGGCCCCCGCTACACATTCATCCTTATCAGGATGAGTATTTCTATGTTCTGGAAGGTGAATACCTATTTCAAGTAGGTCAGGAAAGATATCAGCTAAGCCCCGGCGACACAATATTCCTGCCACGGGATGTCCAGCATGCTTTCATTCAATTGTCTGAAAGAGCAAGGGTATTGGTTTCATATACACCAGCCGGTAAAATGGAAAGTTTTTTTGAAACAACAGATTCATGGACTACTCCTCCCAGTGAAGATCTGATCAAAAAAACATTTAGCGATCATGATATGAATGTTGTAGGTCCAACTTTAAGGTCTTCTGGCTAAAGAAGACAATCCTTTGGCTGGCGACACTGCCAGCTCCGCGGCCGCCAGAGACTATCGCCAGCTGTCGGATCAGGATTTTTG
>JAAXUD010000492.1 GCA_013336205.1 Lentimicrobium sp.
CGACACGGTAATATTGGTCCTGGAGGCTTTTTCAATCAGGGTGAAAACCCTGTTTATGGCGGGGCTGTTCCCTTTGATCAGGTTATTCTTCTCGTATTTGCGACCAATTTCCTCCTCCAGATCAGCGATCTTCTGGCGCAGTTTTATATTTTCCCTGATGTTCTTGGTTATATTCCAGAGTCGTTCTTTGGTATCCTGATCCTTCAGAATATAATCATACGCCCCTTTTTTAAGCAGTTCAATGGCAGTGGCCACATCCTGCTGCCCCGAAACAATCACCACAGGAAGTTCAGGATTAAACTCCTTTATATGCTTCAACACCTCCAGACCCGTCATATCAGGAAGGTTGTAGTCCAGCGAAATAAGCGTCGGGTTTTTGTAGAGGTTTTTAATAAGGCTTTTTCCATCTGGAAAAATTTCCACTTCATATTCCGGGTTAAGCGAAAGATGGTGAGAGATAATCTTCGCAAATATTACATCGTCTTCAACGATAAATATTTTAAGTGGATCCTGAACCATTGGTTAATATTTGAGCCGAAGTTACAAATTTTTAATCAAACAATACACAATGCCCTGTTAAAAAGCAATTGACCGGATATATTATGAAAAGTGCCATAAGTAAAAGCCTGTCCATTGCTACCTGATGTAACTGGTCTTAATTTCTTCAAGAATTTCAATAACATGATTTACCGATGGGGCTGTCATCAACCGGAACCTGAAAGGTTTAAAATCAGGAAAACCGCTGAAATAATGCGAATAGTGACGCCTGGTTTCATGGAGCGCAGCCATCTCCCCCTTCCATTCCACAGAGGTAAGCAGGTGTGTGCGGCAAACTTCAATTCTTTCTTCAGGTCCGGGGCCATCAATCATCTCCCCTGTTTTCAGATAATGCTTTATCTGTTTAAACACCCATGGATTGCCGGTGGCAGCCCTCCCAATCATAATGCCATCCACCCCGGTTTGATTTTTCATAGCCAGGGCCGAAGGGCCATCGGTCACATCGCCATTGCCGATAACCGGAATCCTGATCCGTGGATTGCGTTTAACCTCGCCTATCAGCGACCAGTCAGCCTTGCCGCTGTATAGCTGGGCGCGTGTGCGGCCATGAATGGTTAAGGCCGCAATCCCTACATCCTGCAACTGCTCGGCCAGCAGCACAATGGGTTTCGATTTTTCGTCCCAGCCAAGCCGGGTTTTCACGGTCACCGGTTTCCCGACGGCCTTGACAACGGCATCCGTTATGCTGAGCAACTGGGGAATATCCTGCAAAAGCGCTGCCCCACCGCCTTTATTCACAATCTTGCGCACCGGACATCCGAAATTCAGATCAATAAAATCAGGGTTAGCCTGTTCGGCAAGGCGCGCTGCGGCGACCATGGCTTCAACATTGTGACCAAAAATCTGGATTCCAACAGGCCGCTCCATTTCAGAAAAATCGAGTTTCTGCCTGCTTTTTTCAATATCCCTGATCAGGCCTTCCGATGCAATAAACTCTGTGAAAACAACATCTGCGCCTAATTTACGGCACAGTTGCCTGAACGGCGGATCAGAAATATCCTCCATTGGCGCCAGCATTAAAGGAAAATCGCCAACCTCAACCCCTCCTATCTTCATTTATGCTACTTTTACGTGGTGAAACCCACATGAATTGCATTCGCAAGCAGGTATGTAATTAATTTTTAAACATGTGGGTTCCATCCGACCTTTAAAATCAAAATTATTACGGATGAATTTCTGCGTATTACCACGCAAATTAACGAAATATTAACCAGCCGTTATGCGCCTTCAGCCTCTTTTCAGGGATCTTTCCTCCGGTTCACGGCTTTTGCTGCTGGTTTTGCTCGTCCTTTTAAGCGGAATTGTCTCGCTTTCCATTTCCTATCTGATTGCAGTTGCCCTGTGGGGACGCGATATTTTTGCCCTTTCCGGTGATCCGGATCTGATGAATCTCGGATTAATGCGCCTTACGCAAATGCTGAACCAGCTGGGCCTTTTCCTGATTCCACCCTTTCTCTTTGCCTGGCTTTGCGAACAAAAGCCCTTCACCTTCCTGGGATTCAGCAAACCGAAAAACATTCATCTGCTGGCCGCAGTGCTGCTGATTGTCGCTGCCGGCCCCATCATCGGCTTTGTAACAGAATGGAACGAAGGCCTCAGGCTGCCACCCCAACTCGCAGGCGTGAGCGAATGGATGCGATCATCGGAAGACACTGCTGCGAAACTTACCGACAGGTTTCTGCAGGCACCCGGGGCTTCGGCCCTGCTCATAAACCTGCTTATGATAGGCCTGCTTCCTTCAATCGGCGAGGAACTGTTGTTCAGGTCTGCCCTTATCGGCCTTTTCAGGAAAATGTTCACAGGCATTCATCTGCCGGTAATATTGTCGGCCCTGCTTTTCAGCGCTTTGCATCTGCAGTTTTTTGGCTTTGTCCCCCGTTTTCTGCTAGGACTGGCATTCGGCTATCTCTTTGTATGGTCGGGTTCTGTCTGGATTCCCATCATTGCCCATTTTGTCAATAACACCAGTGTCGTCGTTGCATCATTTCTCTTCAACAAAGGAATTTCGCCGGTTCCCCCGGATGACCTTGGTAATTCAATCTCCGCAACCTGGATAGCCCTCTCAGCCGTTGCCTGTTTGCTGATACTTTTCGTAGTATACCGCAGCAGGATAACAGCATTGGAAACATCTGCAAGCAGTTGAAATAATTATCTTAAGATTCAGTCCGGATATTGGAAATCAGGTTGTTCATTAATTAATGTGCTGGGATAATATTATCAAAGCTTATTGAAGTTTTATAAACTAACTGTCTGGAAATGCTGCTGAAATCAGTTTCCCTAACTATACGGTTTAACTCCTTTTATTTTCATTCTCATTCAATTGCAGTCGACCTTGAGCCACTCCGGAAAACTTGGTTGCCAGACAATCAGGCAGGCTATGGCTTCATACTAGATGTAAAACTGGACTTTTGATATTACCGATGAATGTATAGCATATGCATTGAATTCATTCTTATTTGCTTATCATTTTGACTAAAGATTCTTATTCCTGGCATTTTGGAATATCTTGATGATTAATAAAATATGACTGGAATTTCCTAATTTCGTTCAGATTAAGCGCAGAAGGACCGGCCTTTTAAAAATTGCGTTAAGAAAACAGGCAGCGTTAAAGAAAGAAGAAACGCAACCGAAAAAGTATAGCGAAGTACAGAAGATTAGTGTTTAACGGATTAAGGCAAAGGAATACTGGTTCAACCTCGTTTCTTCCTGCCAAAATCGCTCGCCTGTTTTTAGCAATTTTTAAGAAGCCGAGATTTTTTGTTACTTTTT
>JAAXUD010000075.1 GCA_013336205.1 Lentimicrobium sp.
AAAAATTCAAGCCATGAAAAAAACTATTCTTTTCATCGCAGCATTGGCCATCAGCCACGCATTCGCTTTCTCCCAGGCCTGCCTGCCCGAAGCAGCGACAGCGCATGTCAGGCAGGGCTGTCTGCCCAGCGGTATCACTTTCAGCACTCAGCAGCAGATTGATAATTTCCAGGCCAATTACCCGGGCTGCACCGTTATACTGGGTTCGGCAACCATCGGCGGCGCCGATATTGTAAACCTAAGCGGACTCAATGTATTGACTGCAGTAAACGGAACCTTATCAATCAGCTATAATCCGGTGCTCGTCAGCCTGGAAGGGCTCGGCATGCTCGACAGCATAGGCAGCACATTTCTGATTGGCAACAACGCGAGCCTCGAAGGATTATCGGAACTTCAAAGCCTGAAGTATGTCGGCTACGACTTTAAAATTGGCAACAATCCTGCGCTTACCAGCATCGTAACAAGTGGACAGCTGGATGCAATCTATGCCGAGTTGCAGATCATCGGCAACCAAAGCCTCTCGTCCCTGTCGGGTTTTGATTGCCTGCAGTCGTTAGGCCTGCTTACCATCAGGGGCAACAGCATGCTCACAAGCCTTGCCGGCCTCGATAATATTGACGGGAGTTCGATGGTTGGACTTACCATCTCCGATAATCCAAATCTCTCAACCTGCGATGTAAAAAGCGTTTGTGATTTTATTGAAAGTCATCCCGATGAGGCAAATATCCTGAACAATGCCTCCGGCTGCAGCGATTCGGAAGAGGTAGAGGCAGCCTGCGACGAAGTCTCTGTTGAAAGCATCGGTTTTGAGGACACATTTCTGCTCTTCCCCAACCCTACCGGTAAAACCGTAACGATTTCCGGCAATAACCTTACAGCCATCCGGGAAATACTTATCTACAACCAAACCGGCCAAAAAGTGCTGAAAAGCAAACCGGTAAACAACACCCTGGATATTTCAAAACTCGGGCCGGGGATGTACATCGTTGAACTGGTGACCGATCAGGGGAAAGTGAGGGAAAAATTGATGGTTCAATAAATAAACAATTCAGATAAATACCTGAATCTGAATTTAATCACATTCAAAAGGAAAGGAGAAACAATGAAATACAGGGTTCATCGCCTGGAAGTAAGCAAGGATAACTTACAGGAACGCCTGGAGCAATTTCTGAATACTCTGGATGGGGAAGTGGTCTCGGTTTTACCAAATGTTACGCAATACTTTCTTTGCTATGGGGCAAAGGTTAACTATATCCTGATCGTGGAAAAAGTTAAATAGGAAGCAACACCCCTGAACACAACTCCACATCAGCGCCCTGCCTGAAGGTGTTTACACTATAGCAACGGATCGTGTGTAAGCCATGCAGACAGGGAAATTAATGAAGGAATCAGGGAAAAACTGATTCCTGGTTAAAACAATAAAATCAACATGTCATGAAAACAATTTACATATTTCTTCTGGCTGTAATTGTCTCAGGCCTGGATCTGCAGGCGCAGAATCTGATTCTTAACCCTGGTTGCGATGATACACTGGTAGACGGGAATATCCCGCACTGGCAGGAGATAATCGGGAATAACTGGACTCAGCGAATTGCTTCCCCGGATCCCCAGGGTGGTAACAGTTATTTTTTTCCGGGTGTTGCTGCAACAGCTGAACTGGCGCAGGTAATTGATATTGCGGATGATTCACTGGAAATCGACAACGGAACAAAATACTATTACTTCACCGGTTATGTAAGAGCCTATGCACAATCACCCCCCGACGAATCGAATATATTTCTTCAATTCAGAGATGAAGGTGAGGCGTTGCTAACCTCTTTTAACTTCGGGCCATATACCCAAACTCAAATCTGGCTTCGGATTGATTCTGCATTATCAGCACCTCCGGGAGCCCGGAAAATTGATATTCGCTTACATTCGGTAAGACATAACGGATCGAACAACGACGGGTATTATGATGAATTATACCTGGGAAATTCTCCTTTGGTTGGAATTCCCGAAATTAAACAACACGCAAACTTTACCATCTATCCAAATCCCTCAGATGGATCAATTACCCTCGCTTTACCGGGATTATTTCCCGGAAGTGAACTCACCATCCTGAATGCAGAAGGACAGCAACTTGTCCGGCGTGAGATTACAGAGCACTTTACCGTGATCAACATCAGCACTTTACCACCTGGAATTTATTTAGTGAAGCTGCAGCATGAGAAGATGGTGGAAGTGAAAAAGATGATCAAAAAATAATCACAGCGCACCCCGGTCTCTCATCCTGAAAAGAGAAGCAGTGTGTGTGATAAACTGTCAAACCTATGAAAAAATATTTGTTTGTTGCCTGCAGCTTAGCCATTGCGGTTGCAGTAAATGCACAGATTATTCATGTGCCGGCAGATCAACCTACGATTCAGGCAGGAATTAATGTTTCTGCCAGCGGAGACACGGTTCTTGTAGCCAATGGAACCTACCTTGAAAATATAAACTTCATGGGCAAAGCCATCACGGTGGCCAGTCATTTCATCCTGGATGCCGATACCAATCACATCAACAATACCATTATTGATGGCAGCCAGCCGGTTTATCCCGACAGCGCTTCCACCGTTATGTTCATCCATGGAGAAGATACTACCTCCATCCTTCTGGGGTTCACCATCACAGGTGGTGCCGGTATGTATCTGCCGGGGAATGACAGCCGCCTGGGTGGTGGCGTGGTTTGCTATTTTTCGGGCGCTAAAATTGCGCACAACAAAATCAAAAACAATATTGTAAACCATGCCTTTGTGGCCAGTGGAGGCGGAATCGGCGGTTTTCACAATTCCGGCGAAATGTGGCTTATCATCGAAAACAATACCATCAGCGAAAACGCTTGTCATGCCATTGACAATACGGCCTCCGGCGGGGGAATATTTGCCGCTTGTAATGCCATCATCAGGAACAATAAAATCATTCAGAACCAATGCACTTGTGAGCTTCTGGCAGCCGATGGCGGTGGTGTGCTGGCTGTGAGTGGTTTAAGCAGTCCCGAATCTGTTTCTCTGATAAATAATACGATCAATTTCAATACTTTAACCGCGGCCGACAGGGTAAGGGGTGGTGGCGCCGGCATTCTTTATTCCCATGCATTGGTCAGCAACAACAGCATAAGTCACAATTCACAGACAGGAAATATAGCCAACGGAAGTGGAATACTGTTTAGGGATGCGGCTTCTTCCATTTTAACCGATAACCTGATAAGCAATAATACGGTAAACAACGGAAACATATATGTGGGCACCGGATGCCTGTGTGCAATGCCCGATGGCCCGATCTGCATTGAAAACAATGAATTCTCTGATAACTCAGGGCCCGTGGAAGTTACAACCGGAACCGGTGCAGGCCTGGGAATTTTGGATGCAATGAGCACAAGTGTAAAAATCAATGCCAATATTTTCAGTGGTAACAACGCCAAATCCGGAAGTGGTTTCTATTCCAGAAGTTGTTACAATATGCAGGTTTCAAGTAATCTTTTTGAAGGGAATGTGGCACAGATTGGCGGTGCTGTCGGGATCTATCTCCCGGTAACCGCCGGAAATACATTTAACCGTGAACCGGGAACCGATGATATGAAACCGGTTTTTGTCAACAACACTTTTGTGGAAAATTCAGCCACTAGCCAGGGGGGTGCTGTCTATTTAAATTGTTTGCTGAATTTTCCTGCCATTTACAATTGCATCTTTTATCAGAATTCTTCTCCATCAGGAAATGACATCAGTTATGTGCAGGGTCAGGAGCCGATTACTGTTTCTTATTCTGATCTCAATACAGCCGGCATCTCCGGGGTCTGGAGCGGTGAAGGAAATATTTTCGAAGATCCCATTTTTGATTCATCGGGGCCCTACCCTTTTGCCTTATCGCCCGGCTCTCCCTGTATTGACACCGGAACGCCGGATACCACCGGTCTGATGCTTCCGCTCAGTGATCTACCCGGTAATTTAAGATTGTGGGATGGCGACGGAGATGGAACTGTACGCATAGATATGGGGGCCTTTGAATTTGGCTCCGCTCCTGTTGGCATAAGCGGCATAAGGATTCTATCCGGAGCTATATTACTCTCAGCCTATCCCAATCCATTCAGGCACAAAACAACCATTGAATACCAGCTTGACGAAACGGCTGTTGTCTCCTTAAAAATCTATAACCACCTTGGGAAGATTTTAAAAACCCTGGTGAATGAACCACAGCCCAAAGGCAAACATCAGGTACACTGGGATTCCGAAAGTCTGCCGGCCGGAATTTATTATTGCAGGTTGCAGGCTGGTAAGCAGATGAGTTCTGTGAAAATTATAAAAATCCGCTAATCCGGCAAGGAGAATAGGCAAGTCCGTTCTTTCGCTTGTCTGCAGTCATTCTGCCAGATAAACCTTTTCAAGCTGAAAGCATTTAAAACCCAAAAAAATGAAAAAGATCTTCCTTTTAATTTGTTTAACGATCATGTCCGCATTGGCATTTGCCCAATGGACATGGCAAAACCCCTTACCAACCGGTAATGACTTGCATTCAGTATATTTTACCGATTCAAATACAGGTTATGCGGTGGGTGATTATGGAGCCATCATAAGAACGATTAATGGTGGCACAACCTGGTCAGTTTTATCAAGCGGAACAACCAATAGTTTAAATTCAGTTTTCTTTACCGATGCAAATACTGGATATGCTGTGGGTGGTAATGGAACCATAATAAAAACAATAAATGGAGGCAATGTCTGGACTTCTTTTAAGAGCGGAATTGAACATGGTTATAACTCAGTTTATTTTATTGATACCAATATCGGGTTTGTTGTTGGAGATGGTGGACATATCTTAAAAACCATCAATGGCGGTATAAACTGGTCAGGAATAATAAGCGGGACAACCAATGGATTATTTTCAGTTTACTTCCCCGATGCCAATACAGGATATGCAGTAGGTGATAGTGGAACCATATTAAAAACCATAGATGGAGGCTCAATCTGGACTGAATTAACCAATAGTATAAATTATAGAATGGAATCAGTTTTCTTTACTAATTCCAATACAGGATTTGTCATATGTAATTATTTGGATGGGGATTATTCTGCAACTATCTTAAAAACCACTGATGGCGGGATAACCTGGATTCAAGTATTAAATGCATCAAGTTGTATTCTACAATCAGTTTACTTTACCGAGGTTAATACAGGATATGCAGTGAGTGATTGGGGGAAAATATTTAAAACCACTGATGAAGGTACAACCTGGACAGAGATATCGAATGGAACATATGGTGGCAATTCCGTATTTTTTATTGATGATTATTCAGGTTATGTGGTTGGTGGTGGTGGAACCATTTTAAAAACCAACGATGGAGGTGCGACATGGACTAATTTATCGAGAGGGACAACTGAATGGTTAAGATCAGTTTACTTTCCGGATGCCAATATAGGATATGCGGTGGGGTATAATGGAATCATAATAAAAACAATAAATGGAGGCACAAACTGGGATTCTTTATCAAGCGGAACAATCAATGGTTTAAATTCAGTTTTCTTTACCGATGCCAATACCGGATATGCGGTGGGTGAAGTTGGAACCCTATTAAAAACCATAAATGGAGGAACAACCTGGATAGAGGTATCGAATGGACCAACTAAATGGTTAAATTCAGTTTACTTTCCAGATGCTAATACCGGATATGCGGTAGGTGCAAGTGGAACCATCCTAAAAACAAATAATGCTGGTGAGACCTGGCTCAATTTATGGGGCGGAACAGCTGAAGATTTAAATTCAGTTTACTTTACCGATGCCAATACAGGATATGCGGTAGGTGTATGTGGAACCATCCTAAAAACTACAACTGGGGGAACCACCTGGAAAGAGTTATTGATTCCGAAGGTAAATCTTTCCTTAAGATCAGTTTTCTTTACCGATGCTAATACTGGTTATACAGTGGGTTATTCGAATGTTGGGTGGTCTTTCTGGCAATTAATCTTCAAAACTACAAATGGAGGAACAACCTGGACAGAGTTGTCAATTGGAACAACAGGAGGGTTTTCTTCAGTTTTCTTTACCGATGCCAATACTGGTTATGTTGCAGGTTGGCATAGAACCATCTTAAAAACAATAAATGGAGGAACAACCTGGACAGAGTTGTCAATTGGAACAACAAAAGGGTTTTCTTCAGTTTTCTTTACTGATGCAACTACTGGTTATGTAGTTGGCGAAAATGGCACCATCCTGAAAACCACCAATGGCGGAGGGTCTTTGGGCATTGAAGAAACACCGGGTAGTGATTCTTTTATAAGTGCTTACCCTAACCCCTTCAGCGATTACACCACAATTGAATATACGCTTGCGCAAAATGCCAGCGTGAACCTGGCCATTTTCAACCACCTCGGGCAGGAAGTTACCACCCTTGTCAATAAGCTGCAACCCAAAGGCAAACATCAGGTTCAATGGAATACCGCCGGCTTACCGGCAGGAATTTACTACTGCCGGTTACAGGCCGGTACCCATACTGTAACACAAAAATTGATTTGCATTCAATAAGCAGACAAGCCGAAAACTGTTTTCAAGAGTAGGCAAAACTTAAAAATAAAGCTTATGAAACGGTCATGGATTCTGATAGTGGTATTGTTTGTTGTTCCTGCTTCAATGACGTTTTCCCAGACAGAAAAGGGGCAGGTATTCCTGGGTATTTCATCCAGGTACAGTTTAAACCCGGTTGGCGTGGGGATTTCACTTCCCGATATGATGAGCCTGAGCTTCTCAACTGTAAAATTTAAAAGTGACGACGATAACAATGATGATTCTGGGTCAACCAAATTTAACTGCTTCAATCTGATTCCCAAAGCCGGGTATTTTGTAATTGACAACCTGGCGGTTGGCATTGATTTACAGCTCGGAATCTATTCCCTCAAGGAAACTTACGACTCCGACATCTATAAAGACCAGGGAACAGTATTCAGCGCTGGTCCTTTTATAAGGTATTATTTTCCGGTCAACAAAATTTTGCCCTATCTCGAAGCCGGAGGTTCTCTTGGATCTGCCGTTCTTACGTCGGAATATGAAAACGAGGAAGATAAAAGTAAAACAAGCATGAATTCCTTTTCAGCAGGCGCTGGTATCAGCGCGCCCCTGGGCGAGAAAGTAGCCCTGGATTTAATGCTGGGTTACCTCTCTATGACCATGAAAGACAAAGAAGACAATCCGGACAACGAAAGAATGGTTATCGGAACTTTTGGATTTAAATTCGGAGTGTTGGTGTTTCTGTGATCTGAAGAAGACCGGCTGAGCAGGAATTGATTTACGATTCCCGACTTCTGAAAAGGGACGCACTAGTTGCTGGTTGCTAGGCACTGATTGCTGGATGCTGGTTACTGGTTTCTGGTTGCTGGTTACTGGATTTCTTACTTCTTTAGTAACCTAACAAGTTGGCCTTCGACGATGGTTCGGCGATGGTTCGACATGGTTCGACAAAGAGCTCACCAACCAGCACAGGCACCAGAAGAAAACTTCTTAGGTTAGTCTTACTTCTTACCTCTTTCTTCTGACTTCCGACTTCCGACTTCCGACTTCTGAAAAGGGACGGGGGACGAGGGACGAAACTCACTACTCAATTCCTACTTCTTACTTCCGACTTCTGACTTCCGACTTCTGACTTCCGACTTCCGACTTCCGACTTCTGACTTCCGACTTCCGGCTTCTTGAATCTTTGAATTATTGAATTTTGAATGCCCAATTCCTGCGTTCGTAAACCCAAACCCAACGTTCGTATATCTCTTTCATTTCTGCATTTCCTTTGGGTTAACTTTATATTGCAAAAAAGCATGCCGGCATTGGAATTCCTTTTCTAAATAATCTAAAAACCCCGCCGGATCTATCCTGAAACTGCCCGAATGATCATGCCAGATCTTTTAAAGGTTCTGCTACCAGATACCGAACAATAATCAACCAATTTTCAATTGCACCTTTTAAAAACAAAGCAATGAGAAAAATTACATTTTTATTCTGCAGCCTCTTGCTGGCTGCAATGGCTCAGGCACAAATCATCCATGTGCCTGCCGATTACCCCACGATCCAGCTTGGGATCGATGCTGCGAACTCCGGCGATACGGTTTTGGTCGCCGAAGGCATTTACTATGAACAGATTAATTTTCTCGGTAAAAAGCCGCTGACGGTGGCCAGCCGGTTTCTGACAGATGGCGATACCTCGCACATCAGCAACACCATTATTGATGGAAGCCAGTTGACCAATCCGGACAGTGCTTCAGTGGTGTATTTTATATCAGGTGAAGACACAACTTCAGTCCTTTGTGGATTCAGGATCACAGGTGGAAGAGGCACTATTACTGACTTTGATGGTTTGGAGCCCAGCCTGGCAGGTGGAGGCATCTGGATATCTTCCTCCGGTGCTACTATCCGAAATAACCAGGTAAGCGGGAACCGGTGTGAGAATCTGACAACAACCGGTTTAAGCACAATTGGAGGCGGAATTGCATCAGCCTGGGAGCAGGAGGAAAACTGGATTGTCATCGAAAACAATATTATTGACAACAATGTATCAACCACCAATCAGCATACCAGCCAGATTTACGGTGCAGGATTATCTATCGGAAATAATTGTCGTATTATTGATAACATTATTCGTAATAATGTCTTAAAAGGTCAGGTAATATCCTCTGGTTGGGCCCAGGGAGCAGGAGCAAGCGTATTGTCGGATCCTTTGCTGAACAAACAAGCGATCATTCAAAATAACCTGTTCAGGGATAATTCAGTGAACTCAAATCGGGCATACACCGGAGGCTTGTTAGTAGGAAACATGCTGCTAACCTGTTCAGGTAACACATTTATCGGTAACCGTGCTGAGAGTGATTTAAGTATAACGGGCGTGTTAGCCGGAGGAATGGCGGTATATAGTTGTCTTGGAGGTACTGTGATATCCGGCAATACATTTAAGCAGAACTACAGCGAAGGGGTTGCAGGTGGATTGGAGATAGAATCATTTGATGTTATCCCGAAAACTATACTTGTTGAAAACAATTATTTTTTCGACAATACAGCGAAAGATCAGGGCGGCGCTTTTACAACATATGATGTTCCGG
>JAAXUD010000493.1 GCA_013336205.1 Lentimicrobium sp.
CAATGTAGTACAGTCAATGGATGTGCAAAACGGTATAAGGTTAATGCTCAGCATTTTCCCGGCAATCGGAACCGTATTGTCGGTGGTCTTTATTGCGATGTATCCGCTGAATGAACGGACAATGGGCCGAATTACCCTTGAGTTAAATGAGAAACGATCGGCCAACACTTAAAGTAGCATCAATCATAACACCTTGTAAAATGGAGGCATCGACCAAACTACTGCTGCAGTTATCTGCGGAGCTGGAGGCAGAACTTCACGAAAACATACTTCCGTTCTGGATTAACCAGATGTCTGATACTGAGCGGGGCGGGTTTTACGGGAGGATGTTAAATGATGGCACAGTAATCCCCGATGCACCCAGAGGAGCAGTCTTAAATGCCCGGATTCTCTGGACTTTCTCTGCTGCCTATAATTCAACCGGAAAAGAGGAATATCTGCAACAGGCAAGAAAATCATTTGGGTACTTCTTATCCTCCTTCATTGATAAAGAATTCGGTGGCGTTTTCTGGTCGGTTTCATCCGGTGGTAAAATGCTCAACAATCGCAAACAAATTTATGCACAGGCCTTTGCAATCTATGCCCTTTCTGAATTCTATAAGGCAAGCCAGGATACGGATGCCATCATGCATGCGGTTGATCTGTATAATCTGATTGAAAAATATGCTTTTGACAACGGTAACAATGGTTACATAGAAGCACTGGCCCGCGACTGGACTGAGCTTGACGACCTTAGGCTGAGTCCGAAGGATGCCAATGAACCTAAAAGCATGAACACCCATCTTCATTTGCTGGAGGCTTATACAAACCTTTTTGATGTATGGAAAGACCATGAATTGAAAAAACAGCTTCAGAACCTGATCAAACTGCACCTGGAGACGATTCTGGATTCCGGTACCGGGCATTTCAGGTTGTTTTTTGATATAGACTGGAACTCAAAGTCGGAAAAATACTCTTACGGACACGACATAGAAGGTGCCTGGCTGGTAAGAAGAGCCGCTGAGGTACTTGATAATCAAGACTTAATAAATAAATCAGGACATAAAGCATTGGAAATGGCCAGGGTCACTCTGTCGGAGGGAACAGCTGAAGATGGGTCACTCTTCAATGAAGGTTTCGCGGGCAGGGTTACCGATACTGACCGGCATTGGTGGCCACAGGCAGAAGCCATTATAGGCTGCATTGATGCTTATGCAATAAGCAAAGACGAAAAGTTCCTGAATGCAGCCCTGAAAACCTGGGAATTTGTAAAGCAAAAGATGCGCCACCCTTCCGGGGAATGGTGGTGGCTGGTTAACCGGGATTATGAACCGGATCTGAGTCAGGATCTTGCAGGCGAGTGGAAATGCCCCTACCACAATGCAAGGATGTGCCTCGAAATTATGAAAAGAACGACAGATTTGATTGATACAATACCGCTCTCTGTTTTTAACTCAAAGAACTAAACAATGTCTGCTGACTTCATTAGCTATAGATCAAATAAATGCGTTATTGTGCTGTGTTTTATAGCAGTGCTTGCGTTGTTTTTACCATTAAACGGGAGAACTCAGGGTACCCGGTGTTCTGTTTTTCCTTCAGATACTGCTGCTGATAAAAATACAGTTAACCTCTATCAAAATCTTGCAGCTTTGTCGGCTGATTTTATTATGATTGGTCATCAGGATGCGCTTTCCTATGGCGTTGGTTGGAACGGAGATGCTGACCGTTCTGATGTAAAGGATGTAAGCGGTTCACATCCTGCTGTTTATGGATGGGATATCGGGGGTATTGAGCTTGAATGGGATAAAAACATTGATACCGTGCCTTTCAGCGCTATGCGAGCGAATATTCTGCATGTTTTCAATCAGGGAGGGGTCAACACAATAAGCTGGCATGCCTACAACCCTGTTACCGGAAAGGATGCCTGGGCAGATACCAAACAGAAAAACAATACGGTAAGTCTGATTTTACCTGGTGGAAGTCATCATGCACAGTTCCTCCAACAACTTGATCGTGTTGCCGGGTTCCTGGCATCACTGAAAACGGATAGAGGTGAGGTTGTTCCCATTGTATTCAGGCCATGGCACGAACACTCCGGCAATTGGTTCTGGTGGGGGAGGATGCATTGTACCACAGATGAATACATTGCACTATATCGCTTTACGATTGAGTATCTCAGGGCAACACATCACCTGCACAACCTTCTGATTGCTTTCTCCCCTGACATCGGGTTTACCAATGCCGCAGAGTACCTCGAACGGTATCCGGGCGACGATGTAGTGGATGTTATGGGGCTGGATGATTATCATTCATTACGTTCCGGAAAACCGGAAAACCTCATATTTAACCTGGAAACCATTGCCGGCATTGCAAAGGAAAAGAAAAAGATTTCCGCCTTTACGGAGACTGGTTGCACCAACGTGGCAGATGATCAGTATTTTACCGGGAAATTGATGCCCTGTCTTGGATATTCTGAACTGACACGGTCGGTATCATGGGTGCTTTTCTGGCGCAACGAAGACAGTAAGCATCACTTTTTGCCTTACAAAGACCATAAATCTGCAGCTGATTTTAAAGCATTCAGCAAAAATCCGCTGATGCTTCTGCAGAACAATATCCCTGACCTTTACCTGCATTACCAGGATATCCGGCAGGAAATAAAAAGAAATTCATTGAATTAAGATCCTCTTTGGTTGGAGGTTGGTTGGTTTATAGTGTGTGAACTTCTCTGCGATGGCAGAGAAGTTTTTTTTATACGCTTATTATGAACAATACTCTGTTAATAATTTCTAATCAACTGAATTTTAGCGCATTGGATGTCGCGACTGGCAATTATTAACACAATGATAATCATCCCGATAGCTATCGGGATTGCGTCTTTGCGTCTTTGCGTGATTCTTAAAATTACCGGACTATTGTTTGAACAAACGAAAATCAAAAATCTCAGACAGTTGTACCTGCTTTTATCCTCTCACAGGCTGCTGTGTGAATGGATTATGCAATTACCCGCTATTGTTTTATAGCAGTATGGATCCTCCCTCCTGATTTTATTTTGGAAAGATTGCATTGAGCATTGCATCGGCAACCAGCTGATTCCCCTTATCGTTCAGGTGCACACCATCGGTGGTAAGTATGCCTTTCTCAAGATTTCCTGTGTTGTTTTGCAGATTGTAGGCAAGGAACAACTGCCGCAGGTCGATCAGCTTGCATTGGCTGGCAGTGGCCAGATCGCGGATAATCTGAGAATACTTGTTCAGGTCGCCATCGGGTTGATTGGTGAAATCAGTTTTTTCACCGATAACAGCCGGTGTGCAAAGGATCACTTCGGCGCCTCCCGCTTT
>JAAXUD010000494.1 GCA_013336205.1 Lentimicrobium sp.
AAAAAATCCTGTAAATCAACGATTTACAGGATTTTTGTGGAGATGGCGGGAGTCGAACCCGCGTCCAAACAGACAGCAATAATGCTTTCTACAAGCTTAGTTTTCAGTTGATTGTCGGGAAATGGCAGGGAGAAAACCACCCAACCAACTCCTTATTCCTTTTGGTTTTCGAACAGGCACCAGGGCCTTACCTGTCTTATCGCGGCATTTATGATGCTCCTGACGGGACGCGGCCACGCGTGGCTTCCCGGGGAGCAGAAAGCGGCTTAATCTTGGATTAAGCGGCTAACGCGTAATTATAATCGTTGCCGTTTAGAGGCTGTGCAAGTTGGGATTAACGGGCCACGCTTACAACGCCCGGCATGCTTACAGTACCACTTCTCTGCTGTCAAAACCGGTCATCCCCGGTTACATTCTGCAAAATTAGTCATTAATTAGATTGATTGGTAAAACTTTGTACATTTAATGGCGTTATAAGCTACTTAATCTTTAAATAGTCCATTGAAAGGAATACTGATATTATTAGCCAGCTTATTGTTATTTACCGCTTACTCGGTGGGCCAGTCTATGCGCGTTACCCGCTATGCTGAAGACGAAGGACTTCCGGCTGCACTTGTAAAATCAGTGGTTCGCGATTATAACGGAATAATCTGGGCTGCCACCGACGATGGCCTCGTACGCTTCGATGGGCGTGAATTCAGGCTTTTTCGTGATGAACTGCCGGGCAACTATGCCAAATCGGTCTTTCTGTTAACCAATGGCGAAATGCTGGTGACCTCCGATATGGGTATTACCCGTTTCTCAGAAAAAAATGGGGTGTTGATATTTGATACCATTGCCAGGGGCTCAATGCACCAATCTGACACTGCCATGTGGTTTCCTAAAATGCTCTACCATGATGCGCAAGGCAGGATCTGGCTTTCAGATAATTTCAGGGTTTACCGGTTTAATGGAAAAACCTTTAAGGCTTATACTCTTGGGCCCGGCGTAGCTACCAATAATTATAATCGTTCCTTCTCTTTTGCTGATGATGGCTTTGGCAATCTGTTTGCATTTTCGGAAACCGGACTCGTTTTTGTTTATAATCCGGCAACGGATATTTTCGTGAAGGTTAAAATGCCTGCTGATTTCTCAGGTGTTCATGCTGCGTTTGGATGCGCGCCCGGAGTAATGCTGGTAGCTACACGTGATGGTCTGTTTGAATTGCGCACTGAAAAATCTGCGAAATTCAAGGACCTGAAACTGATAAGCAAACTCGAAGTATCCTGTTTCGCTGAAAGTAATAAGGGAACGGTTTATGCCGGAACATGGGCTAACGGACTTTATATTATCTCAGGTGAACGCGGCACTGAATACAACATAGAACAAGTTTTTCAATATACCGAAAAGGATGTGAGCCACATTTTCTTTGATGAGGAGGATAATATGTGGATAGCGTCTGATATGGGCATTTTACTCCTGCAGGAAACCCTGTTTGGTAGTCCTTTCAGGGCTTATACAAATGCTTACATCCAAAATATAACCTCAGATCAGGGTGGTGTTGTTTTCTTTACCGATGGGAAATCAGTTTTTCGGTCTGAAGGCGGGAATCAGTTGACGGCAAAAAAGCTATTTGAGAAGAAATCGGTTGTACTGCAGGTGATTCCTGATAAAGCCGGATTATGGCTTTCGGACGCAGATGGGGGCATATCATTTACATCCTATACTGGTGTCACTTTGAAACATTTCGATTTTAGTGCCAACGGAAAAGCCGTATTCCGGATGGTAAAGGACAGGGAAGGCAATATCTGGGCATGCCAGGATGCCAATGCTGAATTGATACGAATCCTGCCTGATTATTCCACGCGCTTGTACGGACCTGCGAAAGGGCTTGCATCCAGGGCGATCTCACTTGCAGTATCAGGCTCGGGTCAGCTTTTTTGCGGAGGGATGACAGATTCAGCTTATTTGTCAATATACAGCCCTTATATTGATAAGTTTACTAATCTGAGCGAACACCTTGACTTCGAGCGTAATATCGATATTAATATCAACGATATTGCCTGTGCTTCAGAAAATACGGATATTTGGCTTGGGACTTCATTTGGTTTGATATGGCTCCACGATGGCCGGTTTAAAAGAATCAATCTGGGTAACCTGACTGAAAATTCTGTTAAAGCAGTTGCCATCGACTCATTGGGTTATGTTTGGTTTGCCAATAATAAAGGGCTGCACCGCTACCGCGATGGCGATATGATGTCATTTGATGAACGTTCCGGCTTGCCTTCCAAAAATATAGCCTACCGCGGATTAATGACCGATGCGGGAAACCGTTTATGGGTTGGAACGCTGGGTGGCGTTGCCGTTTCCTCTGTGCTGCTGCATCCCCGCAATACACACTCACCTTCCGTTCGTAGCCTGATGATCAATAATGAACTGGCTGATGTTCGTGAAATGGCAGGGTTCAGATTCAGTAATAAAAGTTTTATCAATCTGAAAATTGCAGCACCTGAGTTTCCGGCAAAACAACTGAGCTATGAGCGATGGATAGAAGGGATTGATACCGGTTGGGTTTCATTGCCCAACGATGGTATTATTATTCTCGGAGGATTGAAACCGGGTAAATATAATTTAAAAATCAGGGCGCGTCAGTCCGGAAATTTTTTCTATAGTGAACCTTTTACCTGGAATTTTGAAGTAAGCCGCATCTGGTATGAGCGTTGGTGGGTTTCCGGCCTTTTATTACTATTGCTTGTTTTAATATACAGGGCTGCTATCTGGCGTCATTCCCGCAAACTAAGGTACGATAACGAAAAACTTGAACGAATAATCCTCGAACGTACCGGGGAAATCGTCAAGCAGAGGGATCAGATTGAAGTTCAGAATGCAAGAATTCTGAACAAAAATGAAGCCCTGAGCCTGAAAAACGAAGAACTTGAAATTGCGAAGAACCTGGCAGAAGAAGCCGCAAAAGCCAAATCTCAGTTTTTGTCGGTAATGAGCCACGAAATACGTACACCGATGAATGCAGTAATTGGTGTTACCCACCTGCTCATGCGCGACAATCCACGTCCTGAGCAACTGGAGGATCTTAAGATTCTGAAATTTTCTGCTGAAAATCTGTTGGGCTTAATTAACGATGTACTGGACCTTAATAAAATAGAAGCAGGTAAGTTAGTCATTGAATCTATTGATTTTAACCTTAAAAATCTGGCCGAAGGTGTTTATAGTTCAATGCTGCACAAAGCCAGGGAGAAAGGAATTGAGCTCAGATTCGAATACGATAAACAATTGCCACTCTTTATGGTAAGTGATCCTTTACGGATTGCCCAGATCCT
>JAAXUD010000495.1 GCA_013336205.1 Lentimicrobium sp.
ATTGTATCCTGCAACATCGGATTCTCTATTCCGGTCCCAGGAAATATCAACTCTGCTATCTCCGTTAAGAACCTGGATTCCTGAAGGAGGTGAAGGAGCAGTATAGTCGTTTTCGTAAATATCATTAATATCGCAAGAAGTTATTATTAAAACTGATGCGAATAGGATTGTTAAGAATGTTAGCTTTTTCATTTTGTTCACCTTATTGTGTTTTCGTTTTCTGATAAGTTGAGCCAAATGAAATGCCATTAAAAAAGCCCCATTATTGCTATAAAATGAGGTTTTATAAAAGTAATTGTATAGTTAACTGAACAGCAATTGAATAAAAATCTGAATTGTTAAAGAAATTTATTGCCTGTTTTGAATGCTTTAACAATATTTTGACAGATAATCCTGCTTTATTTTATTGTATTACTGATACTTAACAATCATTCTTATTCAGAATCAGTAAAATTTAGCTTTATAACTATTAGGTCTGCTTTTTTTTGTATTTTAGCGCCCTGTTAAAAAGCATAAAGGGCGTAAAATTGAGCCTGTTACGGAGAGATGGCCGAGTGGTCGAAGGCGCACGCCTGGAAAGTGTGTATATGCCAAAAGCGTATCATGGGTTCGAATCCCATTCTCTCCGCCAATACGGAAATGATAATTGATAATTAACACAATAAACTGAAACAAAAACAAGTTCCCTTTAAAACAAAAATCAATAACCATTAACTATGAAAAAATTAATTGCGTTTTTGACGGTAGCAGGAATGCTCACATTTGGAGTAACCAGCGTAGTTATGGCACAGGATCAACCTGCTGCACAAACCGAACAGGTAGCGACAGATTCGGCTCAGGCCGTTGCAGACACTGCAGCAGCACCACAGGAAACTTTGGTGGAAGAAGAAGTAGCTCCTATGTCATTTCACCAGGTGCTAAAACAAAAATTTATTGAAGGTGGTGCAATCTGGATGTTCCCTATTCTCCTTGTTCTTATTCTGGGACTGGGATTAGTTATTGAAAGGATCCTTTACCTCAATCTGTCAACAACTAACACTACGAAACTTCTGAACAAAGTTGAAACAGCCCTTGAAATGGAAGGTGTAACTGCAGCTAAAGAAATCTGCAAAAATACCCGTGGCCCGGTAGCCAGTATTTTCTTTCAGGGTCTTGACCGCCACTCAGAAGGTCTGGACATTGTTGAAAAATCTATCGTTTCCTATGGTGGTGTTTTGATGAGCCGTCTGGAAAACAACTTATCATGGATTTCATTATTTATCGCTCTTGCTCCTATGCTCGGGTTCCTTGGAACAGTAGTAGGGATGGTACAGGCTTTCGATGCTATTGAAGCTGCCGGTGATATTTCACCAACCGTTGTTGCAGGAGGTATGAAAGTTGCTCTTTTAACAACTGTATTCGGACTGATAGTTGCTATTATTCTCCAAATCTTTTACAATTACCTCCTTTCAAAAATTGACGGTATTGTAAATGCAATGGAAGATTCTACAATTTCATTTATGGATATTCTTGTCAAAAACAAAAACGCTAAAAAGTAACTAAAATGCAAAACACTTTCATTAATTTGGGTATAATTATTACCTATATATTGCTGTTTGTTGCCGTTTTGTCTGCGTTGCTTTTTCCTTTAATTCAAACTTTCAGTAATTTAAAGGCAGCAAAAAGCGGACTAATCGGTGTAGGTGCTATTCTGGTGGTTTTTATAATTTCATTTCTTATATCACCAGCAGAAACCGGCCCATTCTACGACAAATTTGGAATTTCACCAACCTTATCAAAGGCTATCGGAGGTGGACTTTTCGCCACTTATCTGTTCTTCATTGGTGCGGCTGTTAGTATCATATATGCACAAGTGGCGAGGTTTTTCCGTTAATGCATATTTAAAAAGGAAAAATTATGGCTAGAAAAATTCCAGAAATTAATGCCGGATCTATGGCAGACATCGCCTTCCTGCTGCTTATCTTTTGGCTGGTTACAACCACCATGGATACAGACACAGGTATCGTAAGAAGGCTGCCTCCGCCTCCGGATCTCTCCATAACACCTCCGCCAATTAAAGAGCGAAACGTTTTTAATGTGCTCGTAAATAAGAGTGATCGTTTGTTCGTTGATGGACGTATTGGTGATATCAGAACACTCAAGATGGATACCAAGGAATTTCTATCTAACCCTACCAACCGGGAAGACCTTCCCGAGAAAAGGACTGAAGAAATCAAATACCTTGGTTCCTTCCCGATATCCAAAGGGATAATCTCGCTTAAAAATGACAGGGGTACTTCATACGACATGTACATTCAGGTTCAAAATGAATTGACTGCTGCTGTGAATGAACTCAGAGATGAGCTTGCAAAACAGAAGTTTGGCGTAAAATTTTCGGAGCTTACCAACGATGATTATATCCAGGCTATTCAAAAGGCTATTCCAATGTCAATCTCTGAAGCTGAACCAGAAAATATAGGAGGCAAATAATATGGCACGTTTTAAAAAAGAAGGATCAAAAGAGTTGCCAGGACTTAACACGTCGTCGATGCCTGATATTATTTTCATGATGCTGATTTTCTTCATGATGACAACTTCAACAAGAGAGGTAGAATTAAAGGTTAAGATTAAACCACCTGAAGCTTCTGAAGTTCAAAAGTTGGAGAAAAAGGCACTTGTAAGTTACATATATATGGGGCCTCCGGTTCAATCAAAACTTGGAACTGAATCCAGAATACAGCTTAACGACAGTTTCCGCAATATTTCTGATATCGCTGAGTTTATCTTTACTGAAAGAGAAGCCCGTGATGAAGTTGACAGACAATTACTCACTACTTCATTAAAAGTTGATAAAGAAGTAAAAATGGGTATTGTAACAGACGTTAAACAGGAATTGCGCAAGGTTGGCGCTTTCAAAATCAATTACTCTGTCCGCAAAAGTGTAGCTAAAACTACTGAATAAATTTTCATAGTTAATTATTCGAAAACAGGCGGTCCATTTATGAACCGCCTGTTTTTTTAGGAATATATCCGATTCCTGTCCTTCAAATCTTACACCTGCTTATCTTATAGCGTATACTCATTACCAACAGAAGGAATCTCCACATCCGTAAAGCCTGCCTTTATTAAAGTCTCCCGGTATACCGACTGGGCCTCAAATTCGCCATGAACCAGGAACACTTTGCGCACCTGCTTTTTATCCTGGCAACTTATAAAATCAAGCATTTCTGATGAATCCGCATGACCACTGAAAGCTTCTATCCGCTCAATTTTCGCGCGTACCTCATGCAAAACGCCATAGATAGAAACCTCCTTATCGCCCCTGAGGATTCGGG
>JAAXUD010000496.1 GCA_013336205.1 Lentimicrobium sp.
AATGATTATTATGCTGTTTCTGTTTCTGATTCACTGGTTGATAAAGTAAGGGAGTATATTAAGAATCAGGAAAAACATCATAATAAGAAGTCATTCAATGAGGAAGTAGATGAATTTGTTGCCAGATATGGGTTTGCAAAATTGTACGATATTCATGATTGAGATCATCTTTGACCTTATTGATTTTCATTTATTTCCTTCTAATTCAGATTCTCTGATTTCTATTTATCTGCTCCATTACATTTAATTAAATTGATCCAGGGCGTATGTGCTGTTATTTGATAATAAGGCCCCTATTTGCACGCAAAGAGCCGCAGAGCAAAAAAAATCGCATTTCTTTGCGGGTCCCTGTCTGCCGACAGACAGGTCTGCGGTTATTTTTTTATTCATTCCCTTAACTAAACGACATTGATTTGTGAATTACTTAAAATTCATGTAGGTTTGTATAAGAACCACTCCTTCCTTCTTTTTGAACAATAAAAAGAGAATACAATGAGCCTCAGAAAAACATTTTTCCTCTGGACAGTTTTGCTGCTTATTAGCTGCAGCAGCCCCGAAAACAGTAATGATACAAACGAACAAAACAACAAAATGGATGAAAGGTATAAACCCAAACCTTACGTTGAACTCAAACACCCGGAATGGAGCAAAAATGCGACCATTTATGAGGTTAACATCAGGCAATACACGCCCGAAGGCACATTCAGGGCTTTCGAATCGCATCTGACCAGACTAAAGGAAATGGGAACCGATATAATCTGGCTGATGCCAATAAATCCGATTGGCGTTAAAAACCGGAAAGGCACCCTGGGCAGCAACTATTCGGTGAAGGACTACTATGCAGTAAATCCTGAGTTCGGCACCATGGCCGAATTCAAAGCCCTGGTTGATAAAATTCATAGGTTGGGCATGTATGTGATCATTGACTGGGTCGCAAATCATTCAGCCTGGGATAATCCTTTGGTAGAAGAACATCCCGAATGGTATACAAAGTCGAAGGATGGCAACTTTCAGCCAACGCCATGGTATGACTGGGACGACATTATAGATTTTGATTTTGAACAGCCGGGAATCCGCCGTTACATGACAGAGGCACTTAAATTCTGGGTCAAAGAAACCAATATTGACGGTTTTCGCTGCGATGTAGCTGGTTTTATTCCTGTTGATTTCTGGGACAATGCCCGGGCTGAACTCGATGAAATTAAACCCGTGTTTATGCTGGCGGAATGGGAATCGAGAGATCTCCACAAAAAAGCATTTGACATGACTTATTCCTGGAGCTTGTGGGAAAAGATGCATGCCGCAGCGGTCGGGAGTAAAGGCATTGGAGGTATTATTGAGTATATGGCCCACGATGTCAGCACTTTCCCAAAAGGAGCCTATCGCATGACCTTTACCGATAACCATGATAAAAATGCCTGGGAAGGAAACCAGTATTCAAACTTCGGCGCAGGACTGCAGGCTTCTATGGTGCTGGCTTCAACAGTAAATGGAATGCCATTGGTTTACAGCGGTCAGGAAGCAGGCTTAAACCGCTCCCTCGCTTTCTTTGAAAAAGATGAAATTAAATGGACAACACACCCGAATGCGGAAATTTACAAGCAGTTATTTGAGCTGAAGCATCGCAACGAAGCCTTGTGGAACGGCGAATGGGGCGGTGAGATGGTCAGAATCTACAACAACTGCCCCCAACAGGTGATCTCATTTATCAGGGAGAAAAATGGCGACTGTGTACTTCCTGTGATCAATTACAGCGACAAACCGGTGAAAGTCAGCCTTGAAGCCGGTTACTTTGCCGGAACCTACCGTGAACTTTTCTCCGGTAAGGAAATAATTCTAACCGGAAATGAAGATATTCTCGAACTGGAACCCTGGGCTTATCTTGTTCTTTACCAGGAAAATAACAAAAACCAATGAAAGCACTGATCATCTATGATTCTGCCTTCGGCAATACCGAACAGATTGCCCTGGCCATGCAGAATGCATTAGCCGAAAACAATGAAGTATCTGCTATCAGACCAGGAGACTTTAAGCCAGAAATGCTGAACGGCCTGGATTTGTTGATCGCCGGATCGCCTACCCAGAAATTCAATCCCCTGAAAGGAATTTCTGATCTCCTGAATGCATTGCCCCAGAAGAGTCTTGCAGGTATTAAAGTTGCAGCATTCGACACCCGCATTGACATTAAAAAAGTGAACAATAAGGCTTTAAATTTCTTTGTCTATTTTTTCGGTTATGCAGCCAAACCATTGGCCGGAAAGCTTGTTGCCAAAGGAGGATCTCCGGCAGCTTCACCGGAAGGCTTTTTTGTGGAAGGAACCAATGGACCTGTAAGCCCGGGAGAGCGGGAAAGAGCTTCAATATGGGCTAAATCATTAGTTTCTTAATAGTCAGCCTGTATCAAAATTGCAACTCTTAATGCAATCAATGGTTCAAATACGCATTGTAGCCATAAACAAGCAGGATCAGCCGGCAGCTTCGTCTGCTATTTTAACAAACTGAATCCTGTAATACCCTGTATTTCAAAATCCTGAATAAAATACCTAAAAATATTCCAGGGCAAACTCCTTCAAACAATTAAAAAAACAAGTCGGCTAAGTTTCAAAGTTTTTACCATTATTAGAATTTCTTCCAGTATTTTTGACTCCTGTAACAATAATATCAGGCCCGTTTGAGATCAACTGGGCCACCCTCAAAGAATTACTATTTGAATTTGTTTTTAACTGAATTTTCATGAATAAAATCAATAGAGGAATACTACCGGTTCTTTTCATCGTCTTCTTTGCCGGATTCACTTTCCTGATTTACGAAGTAAGCTGGTTCAGAATGCTTTCACTGGTGCTTGGCGCCACTGTTTCGGCATCAACCATCGTACTTGTAGCTTTTATGGCCGGATTTGGCGCGGGTGCCTGGTATTGGGGAAAACTCACCTCCGAAAAACAAAACCCGGAAAAACGGCTTATACTGCTTCTTTCTGTTACAGGTATTCTTGGAGTACTCAACTATTTCGTAATCAGTAATTTGCTTCCAGAGCTCTACAGTACCTTGCAGAATTCCGGAATGTCAGCCCCTATCAGCAATCTGTTGGTCTATGGCATTTCATTGTTTCTGCTGCTGGTTTCCGCATTCTTTATGGGCGGGGTATTGCCGGTTGCCTCTGCGATGATTATCAGAACTGATATAGCCATCGCCAGCCTTATGGGTAAAATCTATGCCTGGGAAACACTGGGCAGTACCCTGGGCGGTCTGGCCACCGGTTTTATTTTGTTAGGTACTTTTGGTCAGCAATTTACAATTCTTATCGCTGTTTTTA
>JAAXUD010000497.1 GCA_013336205.1 Lentimicrobium sp.
CATATAATCGTGGTTATTAGATTTCACAATACCGGGACGCTTTATTTTTATTTATATGCGATAACCGTTTCGCCGGCCATCAGCTTTGATCCGTTTTTTTTCAGGCGTGTTCCGGCAGGTAGCACAACAACAAGTACTGCTTCACCGGCAGGAATTTCAATGGCAATGTTGCCTTCTGCATTCTTTGCCAGGTATTGTTTTGAGACAATGTCAAATAAATCGAGTTTGGTTTGCGAAGACCAGGTAACCTTTTTTGCCTCAGTATACGGGTTGTAGTACAAGAAGACCGGGTACCTGTTTTCCGCGTAAAAGTCAGTTACATTGCAATCCAGCGCCAGAATTCCTTCAACATCAGTTGTATGTACAATAGCTCCGAAAACGCCGGCAATGGAGGTGCTGTATAGGCTGAACATTGATTCCTCTGGTTGTCCGGGCGCCCATTTGGGCCCATCGCCCAATGAAACCGGTGTAATTCCCTTCAGCGCAGGTTTGTTGTAATCGTCCATTTTACGAACGCCTTCATAACCAATAATCCCATTGGTAAGATTCTTTATCTCAGGTAACCACTGATGAGCTGCATCCACCTGATCAGGATAAAATAAACGGGAAGCATTCACAGTATTGAGCATATACTTACCTATGGCTTTTGCGTATTGTGGTTCATATTTTACCATAGGAACCAGTGGCCAGGCCATTACAACGGAATTCATAAAGAATCCGTATCCTCCTCCATCGGTGATACTGCCCTGCATTCCCGAAACATCAAAATCGCCCCACTTTTCAGCTATCACGCCCCAGCCATAACGGCCATTCTGAGCCTGGCAACCGTCGAAGGTATGGTTCAGCAATTTGGTAACATCATAATTTGTCCCCTGTTCAGCGTTAAGGCGGGCGGCTGTATAGGCGCCGAAAGGCAGCAGAATTTCATAAAAACGGCTCTCTTTCTGATTAACCAGGGCTTCTGTAGCACTTTTGGCACCCTTCAGATATTTTTCATCATTAAACTTCTGATAAGCTGAATACAATACATAAGCATGTCCTCCGGCAACGTCCTGCTGCCAGGGAATGTGGTTGCGCATGCCCTTCATTTGGGCATAATCGAAGTAAGAATAATCATAGTTACCCTGCAACACAGAATCGGCTTTATAAAATTGTTCGGCAACCGTGCGCTGGATATTTTCAGTATTCTCAACACCGGGATAAAGCGAGGCAACCCCGTAATACAAAACATTCGGATACACATCGTACCACCAGTCGCGGCCATAACCACCACCGGCCATTGCAACTTCAGGGTTGGTGTTGTTCATTATGATGTTCCACTTTGTGTCGCTGTTGAAATAATTCTGCGACATTTTCACAAAATTGTATCCATGCTGACTGGTCTTGTCAATTCCCAGCAATCCGGCACTTACGAGTGAATTCATGGTGGTGAGTGCTTCGTGGAATTCTCCGTTGTTTTTTCCCGGCCCCTGGCGTACATCACCAATCACGGTAAAGAGTCCGAAGGTAACCTGGTCGATGTTGCGTTTCGAGCTGTCGAGCCAGATCAGCGGGCCATAGGATGCTGTACTGTTGAAATCAAAAACGAGGCTGTCGAATTGCAGGGCCTTTTGCTTCCAGTCAATGATTTTCAATGGCTGTGGCAGATCCGGCATCTGATCGATACGATCAATAGATGTCTGGGCAACCGGTATTCCGGTGTCCGTTTTACAGGAGACCGCAAAAAAGCTTGCTGCAATCAGCAGTATTAATAATTGTTTTTTCATTTTTTTTCCTGATAGGATTCTTTCATAATGTTTTTTGCCAGCGGAATCGAGAGCATTTGCAGCACCGCCACAATAATCAGCGAGTACCGGAGTGCAAAAGATTCGGAAACGTAAAAGGCCAGAAAGATAAACAATCCAAGACCGGTTACCCTGCCGGCATACAAACCGAATTCGTGGTTCAATATGTAGGCATATTTGTTACGGTTCTCCTTCTTGGATACCACATCTATTACCTTCATCATAATAGGATAATAAGCCAGGTCGTGCAGTGGCTGGAAAAACACCTTGCACAATACAAATACCATTACTCCGAACATTGACAATTCGATTCCATTCACAATGGTTCCCACCAGAAAGAGAGTAATTCCAAAGCCGAATATCAGGATGCGGTGTTTCGGTTTTGCAAAGCGGCCAAGCAGGTAGATCAGGATGGCTGTCATACCGCCGCTGATACCCTGTATCAATCCGAGAGAACCTTCCTTACCGACATACTTCATAATGAGCATAGCCGGAGCTGTAACCAGAAATCCCTGAACCAGGCCCTTGAGCGCTGCCAGCAGTATTTGTTTATTCCAGAGCTTGTCGAAGCGGAAGTACAGGAAGTCTTTCTGCACCGGATTTTCGAACTTGCCGCGGGAGAGCGAATAAGTGGCGAGTATCGTAATGAGGAAAACTATAAGGGTTACGATGCGGTATCCTTTATAAATATCGAAGGTGATTCCAAGGAACTGAACTCCGTCAATCGATGCCAGTAAAATCCCGATTATCACGGGTACACCAATATTCGCAATAGTGAAAAAGAAAGATTCCAGGCCAAAAAAGTAGTTGCGGTTTTCGTCGGCGGTAGAATTGAGGGCCATAAGATAGCGATTTGTCCAGAAGAATCCGGACGCAGCACCAATGAGAGTCCCCGCAACAATCAGTCCGGGAAGCGCAATATTTTCCACAAACATCATCCCAACCATGGCAATACCGCTCAGCAGGATTCCAAAACTGTAAAGATGCGCTACTTTGAAACTCTTCAGCAAAAAACCATTGGCCAGCGAAGTAATGATAATACCTGTGTACATGGCAACCTGGAAAATGGCCACATAACTGGTATCGGCAAAAAACCGCATGATGTAGGCTGCCATAAATATTTCGACCACCGGTAGTACCAGTGCATACAACATGTTGGTGATCAACAGCACCCGCATGCTGTGCGGCATGGTCTGGAAAAAGCGGAATTCGGTGGTCAGTTTGGCGAACATAGGGTAAAGCTCAAAGTTTAAAGTAAAAAGCTCAAAGTATCCTTCGGTCAGATTTTATTTGTCAGGAAATTCGAAGGCAGTGCTAATGATTCTCAAACAATTCTCTTTTTTAAAAAGAAATATGGTTGTTGATCTTTAAATAAGTGTTGAAAGAATTTCCCTGATAGAGAACCGGGCACCACAGATGACTTCGTCGCTGGCGCCGTAGTACATGAAAATATCATCCCCCTCTACATAGTGACCGTTGGTGAAGACGACATTGCCAAAGAATCCG
>JAAXUD010000076.1 GCA_013336205.1 Lentimicrobium sp.
TCGAAACAGCGCGTATGCTGGCCGGAATGGGCATGGATGCTGATGTCACTGAGGCCATTAAAATGCACAATGAAATGGCAACCGGTCTGGAGCGTAGTACCGAATTTGAGTTTGCATTGGCAGCCTGTGAAACCATCACCGGACTGATTACGGCTACAGCCATGGTTTATCCGGATCGGAAAGTCGCTTCGGTTAAACCGAAATCGGTCGTAAAGCGGATGAAGGAAAAGGCATTTGCGGCATCCGTAAAACGGGAAAATATCCTGGAATGTGAAAAAATCGGAATTCCGCTTGATGAGTTTGCCACGCTTGCTGTTGCTGCAATGACAGAAATCGGGGATGAGATTGGACTCTGAACATTGGCTGGCAAATAAGTCTTCCGATTTTATAAGTAGAACTAAAAAGTAATAAGAGGCGGCCATTTTAAAAAATGACGAAGTAAAGTAGTTGATTTAAAATATTATAACTATCCATTCAGGGTTTTATAATCTTTAATCGTTTTCAACATTTCCATGCAAGCCTTATTTCTAATTGTTGAGATTAAAGTATAAAATCAGTTATTAAGCCCTTTCCGGGAAATATTTTTGAGCAAACCTGTTATTACTGTTTTTCTAACTATTTTTGTATAGGAACATTTTTTATCATGTGGCAGCGGATACCCCCATTTTTACGCAATAAATATGCAATTACTCTGCTGGCTTTCCTGGTCTGGCTAATTTTTTTCGATCGGAATAATTTCATTTCGCAGGTTAAGCTGGGCCGTACGCTGAATGACCAACGCCAGCAAAAGGGGTTTTATAAAACCGAAATTAAAAGGGACAGCACTGCTATACAGGATATATTATCAGATTCTATCTCCCTGGAGAAGTTCGCCCGTGAAAAATATCTGATGAAGAAGGATAATGAGGATATTTATCTGATTGTGCAGGAGAAGGAAGAGGGGAAGTAATTTCTAATGCCTAATTTCTAATACCTAAACGTCCAATATCCAATTTCTAAATATCCAATATCCAATATCCAATTTCTAATATCTAAACCTCAATTTCTCGTGTGTAAATCAGGTTAGCATTGAGGCTGAGGTTATGTTTCTATTCAATATTTTGAAATCCAATATATTGCCTGGCAGGTGCTTAACCTTAACCTTAGCCTTAACCTTTAAAAGCTCATTATAGAAAGTTATGCTCTTTCGGGCTATAACAATCTTAATTGAGGAACTGATGTCTAATTTTACATCGGATCGACATCCAGCTGCACCCTTACACTTTTATAATCCGGTAATTCAAGGAATTTCTCAATCTGACGGGCAACTTCAAATTTTAGTTGGGCTGCGTCTTTTCCTTTTCCCGTTTTGAGTATAATGTTTTTGATATATTGATTCCTGATTCTTGAAACCATCGGATATTCCGGACCAAGGAGTAATTTGCCAAAGTATGGCCTGAGCATGCCGGCCAACACACCTGCTGCATGATTCAGGATTTCATATTCCCTGTGCCTCAGCGAAACCTCAAGCAGGCGGTAAAAGGGCGGATATTTGTAGGTGTACCTGTCCTGCAGCTGTTGCTTGTACATTTCATCGTAGTTATTGTCAATCACCCATTGCAGCAAGGGGTGTTTAGGGTTGTTGGCCTGTATCAGCACCAGCCCCTGCTTGTTTTTACGACCAGCCCTGCCACTAACCTGGGCCAGTAACTGGTAACTCCGCTCAAAAGCCCGGAAATCAGGATAACTCAACAGGCCATCCGCGTAAAGCACCCCAACAAGGCTCACATTGTCGAAATCAAGTCCCTTGGTTACCATCTGAGTGCCGACCAGAATGTCAATTTTACCTGTTTCGAATTCGCCGATTATTTTCTGGTAGGCAAACTTGGTGCGGGTTGTATCAAGGTCCATGCGGCCTATTACTGCTTCGGGGAATAATATGCTTAATTCTTCTTCAACTTTTTCAGTGCCAAACCCTTTCATTTTTAACGCGGGACTGCTGCAATCGGGGCATTTCGCCGGGACCTGCATTGAGTATCCACAATAATGGCATTTCAGCATGTTTATCTGCTTGTGATAAATCAATGTCACATCACAGTTTACGCACTGCGGCGTATAGTGGCAGGTGTCACATTCAAGCCGGAGTGAAAAGCCGCGTCGGTTCTGAAAAAGAATAACCTGCTCGCCGGCATTCAGCACATTTGAGATTGTATCAAGCAATTGCTGTGAAAAGTGCGATTTCATGCGATTGAACTTAGCCTCTTCCCGGATGTCAATTATCTTGATTTCAGGCATTTTTAAGCCGCCATAGCGTTCGTTCAGTTCAACATATTTGTATTTCCCCTGCTGGGTATTGAAAAAGCTCTCAATCGATGGTGTTGCAGATCCCAGTAAAACCGGTGCATGATGAATCTGCCCGAGCACTGCAGCGACGTCCCTTGCATTGTAACGGGGAGAAGGATCGTTCTGTTTATAGGAGGTGTCGTGTTCTTCATCCACAATGATCAGCCCCAGATCGGTGAATGGCAGAAACAGGGCTGAGCGGGCTCCCAGCAGCACTTTATAAGGTTGTTGCTCAGCTTGTCCGGCCAGGGGAAGATTGGCCTTGTTCCAGATTTCAACCCGTTCGGCTTCGTTGTACCGCGAATGATAAACACCAACCGATGCGCCGAAATATTTTTGTAAGCGCTGAATAATCTGGGTTGTCAATGCAATTTCCGGTAGCAAAAACAAAACCTGTTTCCCCCTGTCAATTACTTCATCAATTAGTCTTATGTAAACTTCTGTTTTTCCGCTGGAAGTAACACCTTTGAGTAAGACTACCTGGTTTTCAGCGAGAGGCGATTTCAGTTCCTCAAACGCCTGTTGCTGGACCGGGCTGAGTTGCACAGCGGCCGGCGAAGCAATGGCATCGGGATGCAACAGCCGGCTCACATTGCGGGGAAATGCTTCCAGGATGCCCTTTTTTATCAATCCATCAAGCTGGGCGGCTGAAGAGCCCGGCGACTTCAGTAATTCGGATTTTGTAACCTCTTTTTCATTGCCCGAAAAGCACCTTGACATACTTATAAAAGCCATTAATACCTGCAATTGCTTGAATGCTTTCTTGTTGAGTTTGTCCATCACAGCATTCATTGCGCTTTCATCCTGATAGCTTTCTGTCAGGCGGATGCAAGTCTCGGTGCGGGGCTTGTAGCGCTCGGTTATTTCTTCCTCTACCCTGATTATTCCTTTTTCAATCATGGTTTTAACCAGTGGAATCACTTTTGCAATGCCAATTATCCGGCTTACATCAGTCAGGGTAAGAATTTTTTGTAAATCCAGCGCTTCCACAATCTGAAATTCACGATCATTAAGCACTTCAGCATCTTTAACATACTCAGGGTCAAGAATAATCCTGGATTCACTGGCCAGTTTGTAGGCCGAGGGTAGCGCCGCATTCATCACTTCGCCAATGGTGCACATGTAATAGGATGCCATCCATTCCCAGAGGGCGAACTGTCGCTCATTTACAACCGGTAAGGAGTCGATAACAGAAAGTACATATTTCAGCGCCATAACCTGAGGCGCCTTGTCATGAACGCGCCTGACCAGCGCAGTATAGAAACGTTTTTTGCCAAACTGAACAACAGCGCGCATGCCAGGCAGAATCTGGTTATTCAGCTCCTGGGGGATACGATAGGTAAAGTAGCCTTTAACAGGAAGAGGTAACAGTACTTCTGCAAATTGGGTTATGTATTCTTCGGACATCAGTCGGTTGGGGCGCAACGATTAAAAATCAAACTTACAAAATAAAAGCCTGATTACCTGCTTTTATTCAGAAGAAACAAATCGGCCAATCCAATTGCAGCAGCAGCTTCTACAACGACCGGCACACGCAGCGCTATGCAGACATCGTGTCTTCCTTCTATCTGTAATGTTTCAATTTTGCCGGTTTTCATATTTATTGTTTCCTGCGGAAGTGAAATACTGGAAGTGGGTTTTACGACCACCCTGAAAACGATATCGTTACCATTGGTAATTCCCCCGCTAATTCCGGCAGCGTTGTTGGAACTTGTTTTGCCATCGGTTGAAATGTACCGGTCGTTGTGCTGGCTGCCACGCATCCGGGCTGCACCGAATCCTGAACCAAATTCAATTCCTTTAATGGCAGGAATTGAAAAAACCAGGTGGCTGAGGGTCGATTCTACGCTTCCAAAGAAAGGCTCACCCAGGCCTTGCGGGATATTTGTGGCAGTGCACTGAATAATTCCACCCAGAGAGTCACCCGTGCCGGTAATGTTTTTGATGGCGTTGGCAATGTCTGTATCGCCGCCGATTTCAAGAATCTGAGTGTTTATTTTTACCGGACTGATTATTTTTTTTGCAACTACCCCGGCAGCTACCAGTCCAAGGGTGATTCTTCCTGAGAAATGCCCGCCACCTCTCGGATCGGCATAGCCTTTGAATTTAATTCCGGCAGTAAAATCAGCGTGTCCAGGCCGGGGAACCTCGCGAAGGTTATCGTAATCGGCTGATCTGGTGTTGGTGTTTTCGAAAAATACAGCCATCGGAGCTCCGGTGGTAAAGCCATTGTAGACGCCACTCATCAGTTTTGGCAAATCAGGTTCTGTGCGGGGTGTTGTACCCGGAGCACCGCTTCTGCGGCGCGACAGATCATCGAGAAAATCAGTTTCGGCCAGCGGAATACCTGCCGGCACACCATCGATAATAACGCCAATGCCATTTCCATGAGATTCGCCAAAAATACTGATCCTGAAAATATGTCCGAAAGTGTTCATTGTTAGTAGGTTACTTTATCTTAAGGTAAGAATTGGCAAATCTGTGTTGATGGGTTTAAAGTTGCATTCTGTTTATTATTTAACTCGGATTTTATGCATATTAATCTGTCACATTGACGCCCAGTTTCACAAGATCATTAAAAAAACCGGGATACGATTTTGCCACACAATCTGAATCCTGAATGGTAACCGGACCACTGGCATTGAGGGCAGCAACTGCGGCCATCATGGCAATGCGATGATCGTTGTGCGAATTTACGAAAGCTCCGGAAACTTTCCCGCCTTCAATCATCATTTCATTGTTGTCAATGGTAATCTTAATGCCCATTTTTGCCATTTCCAGTTGTATTGCTTCCGCACGGTCGCTTTCTTTGTGTTTGAGCCTTTCAACGCCCCGAATCTTTGAGATACCTTGGCAATTAGCGGCCAGGGCAGCCAATGGAGGGAAAAGATCGGGACATTCAGTGGCATCAAAAGAAAAAGAACTGAGGTCTGATTTGTGAATTTCAACAGCATCAGCGGTGATTTTCAAATTGGCGCCTGCGATTTTCAATACCTCAAGAAATGCGACATCGGATTGTTTGCTGTTTTGTTGTATGCCTCTTGCAATCAGGCTTCCATTCATTGCACCGGCTGTCAGCAGAAATGCGGCACCACTCCAATCCCCTTCCACTGTGTACTCCCTTGCCACATAATTTTGTTTGCCCCGAATGTTGAATTGTTCGAAATTCAGATTTTCTATTTCAATGCCGAAATCCTTTAGTAGGCTGATCGTCATGGAGATATAAGGCTTGCTTTTCAGATTGTCTACATGTATTATAGAATTTGTTTCAGCCAAAGGCAATGCCATCAGCAAGCCAGTAAGTAGCTGAGAGCTTACTGAGCCGTCGATGTCAGCTTTGCCACCCTGCAATGGACCCTGGACCCGGAATGGGAGTAATCCGTTATTCGATTGAAACCCGGCACCCAGTTGTGTCAGGGCTTCGCCTATCATATCTACCGGTCGTTTCTGAAGAGATCCTTTACCGGTAAATGTAATCTGCTTCCGGTGCAACGCAGCTATCGGGGCAAACATGCGCATGGCAAGGCCCGACTCTCCGCAATTCAGCTGTTGGCCTTTAACCAGGAAACCGCCTAAAATAGTTATCTCTTCAGCGTCCGAAACAACTTCAGCGCCCAGACTTCTGACCATCTCAAGTGCCGCCAGCGAATCGTTGCAATAGGAGGGATGAAGTATGGTTGTTGTTCCGGTCGCCAGCAAACCAGCCGCAATGGCACGTTGTGTCATGCTTTTACTCGGCGGTGCAGTTACGGAACCATTAGCTAATGAAGGATATACGGTTTTTTGCATGGGGTGGTTTTTCTCAGATCAGCCTGCCTGGTTTTCAAGTGTTAAGATAGAAATTTGATGCTTACAATCTTTCAGAAATTATAATGGCCACAGAAACATCTGTTTGATGAAAATGGAGTGTTGAATCTAAGAATCATTCACCAATCCTGTCTAAAGCGGCAGCCAGCTCAATCGTTGCCTCAACCGGCATCTTCAGCACTTCACATTTTCCAATACCGTTGAGCAACACAAGATTAATAGCTCTGTCCTCCCGTTTCTTATCATGCTGCATCGCTGCAATTAAAGATTCTTTGGGAATAGTGGTATTTACCGGTAGTCCGAGATTTTTCAGGAGTGCAATAATCCTGTTCATATCCGGGGTTGTAATTCTTCCAAGATGCAATGAAAAACCAGCAGCGGCGGTCATGCCGATGGCAACTGCTTCACCGTGGGTGTAATCCGGAGTACACTTTTCGATTGCATGGGCCAATGTATGCCCGAAGTTGAGTGTGCGTCTTTCACCCTGTTCTGTCTCATCCCGGTTTACTACTCCGGATTTTATCACAACAGATGTATAAATCAGCTGTTCAATTGCTTCACTGTTCAGGTTAATTGCTTCTGTATAATTCTCCTCCAGGAACTTAAACATATTCTCATCGGCAATAAGCGCATGTTTCACAATTTCACCGAATCCGCTGAGGATTTCCTTTTTCGGAAGCGTTTTTAGCATCTCCGGGTCGCAGATAACAAATTCAGGTTGGTTGAAGGTGCCGATGTGATTTTTGTATCCTTCAAAGTTGACACCGTTTTTACCGCCAACAGAAGCGTCAACCTGTGAAAGAAGTGTTGTAGAAACAAATCCGAACTTCAATCCTCTCATATAGGTTGAAGCAACATAGCCGGCTATATCACACACAAGGCCTCCACCGATGCCAACAATAAACCAGGAACGATCCACCTCCATTTTAAGCATTTCGCTGTAAATCTCAGCAATGGTTGTCAGGTTTTTGATGTGCTCCCCGGTTCCTATTACGATTACAGGATATTGCCTGTAGAAATTCCGGTATATAGCATCAACATTGGAATCAGTGATAACAACCACTTTGCCTGGAGGCAGGTATTTGCCTAGATTTCCGATTGATTCGCCAACCAGCAATTTAGAGGTTGATTTGTTCCCTTTGATAATGAGTTCTTTCATTTGTACAAAATCTTAGAACCTGAAGTTGTCATTCTAAACTGGTTCACAAAAGCAGCATTACAAGCTCAATATTGTTAAGCAGTTTTGCTTTTTTTATCATCTTCATTCATAACCATCATCTGGTGCTGGATTGATTCCTGGTGGATGGCTTTCAGGATGACCGAGATAAATTCAGGACTTAGACCTTTATTATTGGCTTTCCTGATGGCTTTGTTTACAATTTCCTGCCAGCGGTTACTTTGAAGAATGGTGATGTTGTGGGCTTTTTTATACTGTCCGATGGTTTCAGCAACCTGCATCCGCCGCTCCAGAATATCGAGCAACTGATCATCAAAAATATCAATCTGACTGCGAAGTTCATCGATGGTGCTGATGAATTCGGTGTCGTTGGTTGTTATCTCTCTCAATACCAGTTGATCGAGCATTTCGGCGAGTTTCTCCGGGGTGAGCTGTTGTTTCTTATCGCTCCAGGCATTGTCAGGATCTATGTGCGATTCAATCATTAGTCCGTCATAGTTCAAATCCATGGCTTCCTGGGAGATGTCAAGCAGGTAAGCCCTGTTTCCTCCGATATGGCTGGGATCGCAAATCAAAGGCAGGTCCGGCATGCGTTGCCTGAGATCGATGGGTATCTGCCATTGGGGTTGATTGCGGAAGGCCGTTTTTTCGTAAGATGAAAACCCCCGGTGGATGGCCCCGATCCTTCTGATGCCTGCCTTCATAATGCGCTCAATGGCACCTATCCAGAGTTCAAGTTCGGGATTGATCGGGTTCTTGACAAATACCTTCACATCAACTCCCTGCAACGCATTGGCGATTTCCTGCATAGCAAAGGGATTCACGGTAGTACGGGCGCCGATCCAAAGCACATCAACGCCAAATTTCAGGGCTTCATAAACATGTTTTTCTGTGGCAACTTCGGTAGCTGTCTGAAGCCCGAATTCCTGCTTTACCAGTTTGAGCCATTTGAGCCCCTCGGCCCCAACGCCTTCAAAAGAATTTGGTCGAGTACGCGGTTTCCAGATGCCGGCGCGGAAAACATCAACGCGATTGGCCGCAACAAGCCTGCGGGCAGTTTCCATCATCTGCTCCTCGGTTTCTGCACTGCAGGGGCCGGTTATCAGCAATGGTCTTTGTTTGTATATATCCCAGTTTTTCAGGGGCTCGATTTGTAATTTAGTGTCCATTTTTCGAAAAAATTTAGGTTTCAACCACTATTTAAGTATTTTCCGGATCGAATTCGCCTCGTTCATCAAGGTTTTTAGCGAATTGGTATCTCCTTTAACAATAAAGTCTTTAAAGAGGTTCATTTTCTCGATGTATGTATCTATCACTTCAAGAATAGAACCTGCATTTCCAAGGAAAATCGGAGCCCAGGTGTCACCGTTGCTTTTTGCCAGCCGGACGGTACTTTCAAATCCGCCTGCTGCCAGTGACAGTATATTTTCCTCGTCTTTTTCCTTTTCAAGTACACACAAGGCCAGGGCAAAGGAGGTGATGTGCGAAATGTGCGAAACATAAGCCACGTGGGTGTCGTGGTCTGCAGAATTCATGTATTGAATCCGCATATTTAGTGCCTGGAACATAGCCAGTACCAACAGAAGCGCATCTTCATCACACAATTCTTTGTCGCAGATAATGGCTACTTTTTCCTCGAAAAGCAATTCTAAGGCCGCGGCAGGACCT
>JAAXUD010000498.1 GCA_013336205.1 Lentimicrobium sp.
GTGTAAATGTGCGTTTATCCGATTTTACACTGGAATGTCCGCTGACAGGAATCTATCAACTCAAAAACCTGGCGACAGTAATTGAAACAGCCATAAGACTTGAAGTAATCCTCGGGAAACCGGAATCGCTTTGCATTGAAAAGGGAATTAAAAATACCCTCACCAACACCGGCTTTAAAGGCAGGTGGCAAACGCTGCGCGAAAAACCGCGCACTATCTGCGATATAGGTCACAATCCGCATGGGATTGAAATGGTTGTGAATCAGTTGAAATCGATTCAATTCAAACAGCTCCACTTTGTTATTGGCGTTGTTAACGACAAAGACATAAGTACTATGCTTTCACTTTTACCTGAAAATGCGCGGTACTATTTCTGTAAAGCTGATATACCAAGGGGTTTGGATGCATCGCAATTACAGGCAGTCGCATCAACCTATAATCTGAACGGAGAGGTTTACAGTTCGGTTAAGGAAGCACTGAATGCAGCCTGGGCAGTTGCCGGCGAAGAAGATCTTATATTTATAGGAGGAAGTGCCTTTACCGTTGCCGAAATAATTTAGCATTAGCCGCCTGTGATCAGGTGAAGCACCATAACATCATCGCCATCTTTAACTATAGCCTGATCAAACTGGTGCCGTTTAACCAACACGCCATTAATCTTGACTACCAGCATTTTGAAGGTAAATTTCTTGGCAGCCAGCAACTCATTCATAGTCATTTGGTCAGGATCAAAAGATTCTTCCCGGTTATTAAGAATTATTTTCATCGGATAACCTCACTTCATCAATTAACATTTGCCTGAGTATCAGGCCTAAAACCGGAAAGTAGAATTTCCAGCACTTCATTTGCCTGCATATTTGCAACCATTGCCACCCGGGGAGCAAGTACAGGCAAAGTGTCTGAAACTTCAGATACCTCATCACCGCATATTATCAGCCTGTCCGATTTACGGCAATGGATGATGTCAGTCATTCCCCAGCCCGCCATACCTACGCCGGCAATAAGATATTTGCCTGGCATCTGGGTAAGCACGGTTTCAATGATCATTTGCTTCATTTCAGCCTTATCGAATGCCTCCACAATAATATCACAACCAGCAAAAAGTTCTATAACATCTGAAACACATAGTTTCATATCAAAAGCCTTTACAGAAATTCCAGGATTTATTCTCGTGATATTTTCGCGAAGCGCATGCACCTTTAGCCTTCCGATCTGATCGTGAAAATAATACTGACGGTTTAGGTTTTGAGCTGTAACAATATCAAAATCAGCAATAACCAGTTTGCCAACCCCACACCTGGCCAAAGCTACTGCACAATTCGACCCCAGGCCACCACAACCGGCTATACCAACGGTGAAACGGCTCAGGAATTTACTGATTTCTTCTGTTAAACTTAAAGGCATAATCAATTTTACTAGCTGACCGGACTTGAGGCCTGATGCAAAAATAAAAAAATAACGCCCGTTTCCTCTAACAAAGTCATAAAAATCATTTGAAACATCGACAAATAATAAAGAATTCTCAAAATGAACAAGTCGAATCTTAGCTAAGTATCTGCATAACAGTTAGTGATATGCAAGCATAGTCATATCGTTATTTTTCAGATGATTAAATATGGAAAATGGTAAAACTTTGTACATTTGTGAACCGATTCACAGATAAAAAACAAATCCTGCACACTATATGAACACGGAAGAAATCAACAAATCATTGAAGCTGATCAAGCAGTTTAAGTACACCTGGGCACCTATCGACAAAGGCTACAACAACCGCACCCTGTATGTGAATGTTGGCGACAACACCATACTTGAAAAACCTGTCAGCCAGCAGATGAAAGACAAATTTATCGGAGGTAAAGGTTTCGGGTTAAGGTTGCTTTGGGACGCAACCACGCCTCAAACAAAGTGGAATGATCCTGAAAATGAGATCGTTATCGGAATGGGTCCCATCTGCGGAATCACCCAGTATTCAGGCACCGGCAAATCGCTGGTGGTGACTATCTCGCCACAAACAGATGTTGTTATCGACAGCAATGTTGGTGGTTATTTTGGTCCTTTTCTCAAATTCTGCGGATTTGACGCACTTGAGCTACAGGGCAAAACCGACAGGGATGTAGTTGTTTTGTTTGATGAATCGCGCGAAGTGGTTGAGATTTATGAAACCATAGATCTCCCCTTAGACAGTCATTTACTTGCTGAGAAACTGACAGAAGTATTCGCTGAAGAAGAAAGTGGCCGTAAAAATGTATCGGTTGTATCTGCCGGAACAGCAGCGAAACATTCACTCATCGGAATGCTGAATTTCAGCTTCTTCGATTCGAAGAGAAAAGTTACCCGTCTGAAACAAGCCGGACGTGGAGGTATTGGCACCGTATTCATTGACAAAGGCATCAGGGCACTGGTTGCCAAATCCAGTGGCGTTAAAGGAAACCTCAATAATGTGGTAGATCTCGAAGCCATAATGGAACGTGGACGCAAGTTTAATCGTGAAATGCGCGAGCTTGACAACAGTCAGGCCGAAATGCGCACCAAGGGAACCGCTCACCTTACCAATGTAATGAATGACTATGATTTGCTGCCTACCAACAATTTCAAGTTCGGCAGTCATCCCGATGCTGTAAAAATTCATTCTGAGATTTATAAAGAAAGATTCACCCAGGGCGTTCCCGATGGCTGCTGGATTGGTTGCAATATGTCGTGTGCCAAAGGCGTTGACCAGTATCAACTCCGCACCGGACCTTATGCTGGTTCAAAGGTTATTGTAGATGGACCTGAATACGAGACAGCCTCATCACTTGGCTCATGTGCCGGTATCTTTAATCCCGATTTCACCATCGAAGCCAATTTCTATTGCGACACTTACGGCGTTTGCACCATTTCATGGGGAACCATTCTTGGTTTCGTTATGGAGTGCTACGAAGCAGGAATCCTGAATGAAGAGCGGACCGGTGGAATGAAACTCAATTTTGGCAATTCGGATGAAGCGATGGAACTGCTTCACCAGCTTTCACGTGGCGAAGGCTTCGGTAAAATTGCAGGCCAGGGCGTACGCAAAATGAAGGAGTTGTTTGTTGCAAAAGGCTGGGGTGATCCTCAGTTCCTCCAGGATATCGGCATGGAAAACAAAGGGCTTGAGTATTCACAATACATCTCCAAAGAATCGCTGGCTCAGCAGGGTGGTTACGCAATGACCAATAAAGGTCCGCAACACGACGAAGCCTGGCTCATTTTTATGGACATGGTGAACAACCAGATTCCGACTTTTG
>JAAXUD010000499.1 GCA_013336205.1 Lentimicrobium sp.
GCATAAAAGATCATTAAAGCCACTACAATTCCCAAAACTCCATCGATCCACCAGGCATGACGTCCCAGGAAAATACCAACCAAAATTACCAATGATGAAATTGCATCTGACCTGTGATGCCATGCATCTGCCCTTACTGACCTGGATTTGGTTCTTTTGGCTATTCCAAAAGCATATTGGGCGATCGCTTCCTTTATCACAACTGATAAAATGGTTGCAACAATAGCAAATGTGCTGTAGTTGACAATCTCCCTGGTTTGAAGTCGCTTAACGCCTTCCAGAATAAAATTGAAAGCCACAACACTTAACAAAACCCCGATGATCAGTGCTGCAATTAACTCAGCGCGACCATGCCCAAACGGATGTTCTTCGTCAGCCGGTTTTGATGATATCTTCGCGCCGACTACTACCACAATTGAAGTCAGTGAATCAGAGAGGGTATGCCAGGCATCCGCAATAATGGCTATAGAGCCAGTGGCCATTCCTGCCCAGAATTTGAGTACAAACAATGCACTGTTTACAGCAACCGAAACCCAGCCTTCTGTTATAGCAAGTTTATTATCAGACGATTTCATCGGTAAATAATTTTGAAAGGTTCAGTATGCCTGCCTGAAAACAAGGGCAGTGGAACTCAATTTAAAAGTTTGATTTTCGAATAGCCTGTCTCTTTATTGAATAAGAACCATCTATTTGAAAATAAATTATTTGTGAAAGTAATTCAGAAGGGTTTCGCAATTAATTATCCGGTAAATTGATCAGGGGTTTTCTTTGGATTTGCTTTTATCAATGCTTCTGCAATAATTAAGTCGAAAGGGGTCGTTATCTTGATGTTTTCCGGGTTTCCTTCAAACAACTTAATAGTATAACCGAGGCTTTCAACCAGGCTGGCATCGTCGGTAAAATCTTTGATATTTAAAAGCTTGTAAGCCTTTCTGAGTATAGATAATCTGAAGCACTGGGGCGTTTGAATACAGCGGATTGAACTTCGGTCGAAGGGTCGGTTGACCCCGTTTTCAACTATCCTGACAGAATCGTTTATTTCACATACAGGAACAGCTGTTCCGCTGGCTAATGCCAGTTTATAGGCTGTTTCAATGGTTTTGTGACTGGCGAAAGGCCTGACACCATCGTGTATTGCAACCAATGCATCCTCTTCAGTAATTAAACCAAGTCCATTGCTAACCGACTCACCCCTGAATGCACCTCCGGCCACTATTTGATGTGTGATTTTGAATGCGTAAGCTTTACAGAGATCCTTCCAGAATGCAATGTGAATTTCCGGCAAAACAATTATAATCTTTATATCGGGATCAAATCCGGAAAACGCTGCAATTGTATGCATAAGCAGCGGTTTCCCTCCAACAGTAAGAAACTGCTTGGGGGTTTGGTTCCCCATCCTTGTGCCTGATCCACCTGCTACAATTATTACGTATCTGTTCACGCGGGTAGTTTTTACAAACCTATAATAAAAACCGGTGGTGTGCAAATTTTAATTCAGTGCCTCGTTTTACATTACCGTTTCGGGGAATTTCAAAAAAAAAGGTCCCTGACTGGCAGGGACCTGAATTTTAGCAGCATAGCTTTTAAAGAATCAGCATTGCGTCGCCGTAAGTAAAGAACTTGTACTTCTCATTAATGGCTTCTTTATAGGCTTTCATCAGAAAGTCAAAATCGGCGAAAGCAGCAGTCATCATAAGCATGGGCGAAAGTGGCAGATGAAAATTAGTGATCATCGAAGTCGGGATGCTGAATTCGTAAGGTGGGAAGATAAATTTATTTGACCAGCCTTTGTAAGGTTTCAGCATGCCTGAAATGGCAACAGAAGTTTCAACAGCCTTCATGGTCGTAGTTCCAACCACGCAAACCTGTTTGCGGTTTTCTTTGGCTTTGTTTACAATTTCAGCAGCAGCTTCTTCGATAAGCAATTCTTCGGAGTCCATTTTATGTTTTGTAAGGTCTTCAACATCAATGGCCCTGAAGTTACCTACCCCGGCATGAAGGGTTACAGAAGCGAAAGAAGCCCCTTTAAGTTCCAAACGCTTCATCATTTCGCGGCTGAAATGAAGGCCGGCTGATGGTGCGGCAACAGCGCCTTCTTTATTGGCATAAATGGTCTGATACCAGTCTTTGTCTTCGGGCATGATTTCACGCATTGCCTGCAATTCCTCCGGTAACGGAGTTTTGCCCAGACTTTCTATGGTTTTCTTGAATTCATCGTAGGGTCCGTCAAAAAGGAACCGGAGTGTACGACCACGTGAGGTGGTGTTGTCAATAACCTCAGCCACCAGCGAATCGTCGTCGCCAAAATAAAGTTTATTCCCAATTCTGATTTTACGTGCAGGATCAACAAGCACATCCCATAAGCGAGCTTCAGCGTTTAATTCGCGAAGCAGAAAAACGGTAATTTTTGCCCCGGTCTTTTCCTTTTCACCTGTAAGCAGAGCTGGAAATACCTTCGTATCGTTAATAATAAAAACATCGCCATCGCCAAAAATGTCCAATATGTCATTAAACATCCGGTGCTCAATGGTTTTTGTTTTGCGATTTAAAACCATTAGCCTGGATTCGCCCCTGTTGGGTGCTGGTTGCATGGCGATCAAATCGTTGGGAAGATGATAGCGAAATTGTGAGAGTTTCATTCAGGGAGTTTTATATGGTTAAATGAGTAAACAGGAATAAAAAATTGCCTGTATTCACCGATAATACAAATAAACTGTTGTATGTTTGCAATCATTAAACAAACGATTTTCCAGCCTCTAATATTGTAAGAATCAGTAGGTTTGGCAAATGGCTTGTTTTTCGGGGGTGCAAAAATAATACTTTTTTGCCTAAAAATCAAGGATTTAATCAGGTATTTTTACATTCAGGCATTTTTTTATCTGTAGCTTTTAAAAAAGTTATACCTTTGCCACCCTCAACGCCAAATTCATAACCCCTTAAAGCACAATGCACAATGGCCACAGTGGTTAACATTTTCTCGGGAAGAGCCACCCGTTACCTGGCTGAAAAGATAGCTGCAAGCTATGGTAAGAAACTGGGCGACGTGCTGATTACTGACTTTTCTGATGGTGAGTTTCAGCCTTCATTCGAAGAAAATGTCAGGGGAAATGATATTTTTATTGTTCAGTCAACCTTCGCACCCACCGATAACCTTTTTGAGTTGTTGCTCATGATTGATGCAGCAAAAAGGGCATCTGCCCGGCACATTATTGCTGTTATCCCTTATTTTGGATTTGCCAGGCAGGACAGAAAAGACAAAC
>JAAXUD010000077.1 GCA_013336205.1 Lentimicrobium sp.
CTATACATAACTTGTCGGGGTTCCATGCCCCATGCTCTTTGCCCTGAGCCCTGTGCTCTGTGCTCTGTGCCCCACGCCCTGAGCCCTGTGCTATTCAAGTTAAAATCCTGCCTTAGTTCTTATTTAAGCCCTATAGCACGCATCAGAAAATAAGACGCGCACATACTGTTCTTATGTAGAGTCGCACTAACCATTATGAACTCTGCGCCCTGTGCTCTGAGCCCTGTGCTCTTTGCCCTCAGCCATTACACTTCATCCCCAAAATCCGACATTCCGGTAACTATTTTTTTTTGATTTTCCCTTCACATGTCATCTTTGCAGCATCAACGCAAAATGCCATGAAATACTTTATTTCTTTTCTGCTTTTACTTTTCAGCGTTAACCTTAGCAGTCAAACTGTAATTTCCGGAACCATCAAGGCTCAGAAAGACGGTACCCTGCCCGGCGCCAATATTTATCTGAAAGGAACCTACGATGGTACTTCAAGCAATGCAGAAGGGAAGTTCAGTTTCAGGACACAAAAAACCGGGACTTACAACCTGGTGGTGGAATTTCTGGGCTATGAGCCCGTGATAAAGGAAGTTACCCTAAACGGGAGCCCAATACAAATGGATGTTGAGATGAAGGAAACCTTCAACAAACTGGATGCGGTTACTATTACAGCCGGCACTTTTGAAGCCAGTGACCGGAAGCAGGCCAATACCATCAGTTCGCTGGATATGATTACCACAGCCGGCGCTGCCGGTGATGTTTTCGGAGCCCTGCAGACCTTGCCCGGCACCACCACCATCGGGGAATCGGGAAGGTTATTTGTGAAAGGAGGTGATAGTGAAGAATCGCAGACTTACATAGATGGCGCCCTGGTTCAAACGCCATACAATGCCTCAGCGCCGAATACCGCCACCCGTGGACGCTTCAATCCATTTATGTTTAAAGGAACCATTTTCAGCACGGGCGGCTACTCGGCTGAATACGGGCAGGCATTATCGAGTGTTTTACTGCTCAATACCAACGACATGCCGGTGCAGGATCAGCTCGATGTCTCCCTGCTGACGGTAGGTCCCGAAATTGCAGCCACTAAACTCTGGGAAACCGGGGCCGTAACTGCCACCCTCACCTATAACAACCTCAGACCTTACATGGCGCTGATCCCTCAGAACTATGAATGGAAACATGCGCCGGAATCAACCACAGCCGCCATCAGCATCCGTCAGAAAACCGGCAAAACCGGATTCTTAAAAATATACAGCAGCTATGATAATGGTCAGTTGTCGCTTGCCCAGCTTGACCTGGAGCAGGATAAAATGATTGATTACAGCCTGGGAAACCGGAATTTCTTTATCAATTCATCCTATCGGACAAACATTGGTGAGAATCTGACCATGACTACTTCTACTTCATTTACTAATGATGAGGAAAAGGTAAGGTTCGATGGCAATCGCTTTGACAAGACAGAGAATGGTTTTCACCTGAAACAGGTTGCTGCCGGCGAACTTACAAGCAGAATAACACTTAGGGGAGGTGCTGAATGGTTTACAAAATCGCTAGATCAGACTTTTGAAACCCCTTCCGATACATTTGCAAACAGCTACAACAACAACACTTTTGCTGCATTTGCTGAAGCCGAGCTCTATGCTTCAAAAAAATTCGTCACCAGAATTGGCGCCCGTGTGGAACATGTTGACTACCTGAACCAGACAAATTTCGCACCCAGACTTACCGCAGCCTGGAAAATAAACGAATACAGTCAGCTGTCGATGGCTTATGGTTGGTTTTATCAGAACCCGACAGAAGATTACCTTATTTACACCAGTCAACTTGGGTTTGAAAGGGCCGACCATTACACCCTGAGTTATCAATCGTCAAAAAACAGTCGCACCCTCAGGGCTGAGATTTATTACAAAGATTACCGGGATCTGGCCAGGCAAATTTCTGAGGAGTTTTACCTGGCAACATCCTATAACAATAGCGGGAGCGGCTACGCACGGGGACTGGATATTTTCTGGCGCGACAAAAAAAGCATCAGGCATGGTGATTACTGGGTTTCTTATTCTTACCTGGACACCCGGCGCAATTACAGAAATTATCCTGAAATGGCCATTCCGCCTTTCGCCAGCAAACACAACCTGGCCATTGTTTACAAGCATTGGTTCAACAAAATCCGTTCTTATGCAGGCGTAAACTATAAGTATTCCTCGCCACGGGTATATAACAATCCGAACAGCAGCGAATTCAACGGGGAACAAACTCCGGCCTACCAAAGCCTTGACATCAGCTGGAGCTTTCTGTTCAGGCCAAACATTATTTTTTACGGCGCGGTAACCAATGTTACAGGCTTTAAACAGGAATTTGGCCAACGCTACGCTGAAACACCGGACGATGAAGGCATTTACCGGAGTACCCCTGTTATTCCCGGATCGGATAGATTCTTTGTGCTGGCCTGCTTTATAACCTTAACGAAGAAAGGCACAGAAAACCAACTGGACAAAATACAGTAAGAAAGAAATCACGAATACCAAGTAATGAACAACAAAAACAATTAAACAATAACCTTCAAAAACAAAAACCATGAAAACAACCCTGATTACACTCGTTTTGATGCTGGTTTCATTTGCCGGCAAATCACAGAAGAATGAATATTACCAGGCTATGGGCGAAAACCTGGGCCAATATGCCAATTGCCGGTCGGTTGAAGATTTTCAAGCCCTTGGAAATAAGTTCAGTTTGATTGCCGGCAATGAAAAAGGGGAATGGCTGCCGTTATACTATCACGCACATTGTTTTATAATCATGAGTTTTATGGAGCCGTCGGATGCCACCAAAAAGGACGCTTATCTTGATGTTGCAGAGAAATCAATAAACCAGATTGTAGCGATGGCGCCTGCCGAGGCTGATGTATTTGCCCTGCAAGCCATGTTCTATACTGGTCGCTTAGTAGTTAACCCAATGGAACGCGGACAGCAATACAGCATGCTTTCGGGCCAGGCAGTTGGCCGGGCGCTGGGAATTGACTCCATGAATCCACGTGCCAGACTTATAAAACTGCAGAATGAGATGGGAACTGCAAAATTCTATGGCAAAGATCCGGCTGAATATTGCGGTCAGGCCAAAGAATTATTGGCCGGATGGGATGCTTTTCAGCCAAAATCACCTCTGCACCCGGTCTGGGGAAAAGATCAGGCCATGGAGCTTGTTAGTTCCTGCAAATAATTTCGTGTTGTAATGTATTGGACTCAAATCAGGTTAAACCTTACAACCCAATTCTGTAAGGTTTAACCCAATTCCCCGATTTTTCAATAAATTTACCGTTGAATAACAGCTTCTGCTCAAACAAATTTAATTCAGGTGTACTATGAAATTAATAAAAGAGCTTCTCAAACCACTGACTATAGGACAGTTTCTGCTCTACAACTTTTTATTATCGATAATCATAGCGCTGTTTTTCATGCGCGGGGTTTTCAACGATCCAATGCGCATTTTAATCGGATTTATCTGGTCATTTTCTATCTGTTTTACCCAATGGACCGGCCCTCTGGTCATAAATTACTTCCTCGATAAAAGATATAAATGGATTGATCAGCCAGTAAAACGGACTTTTATAGAAATATTCAGTTTATTAATCTGGTCGGTAACTGCTTTCTCTATTGTTCAGTTTATCATGTATTACCTGGTAATCGGTATAGGTCCGGCTAACGCATGGCAATCAATCTCACAATCCATTCTTATTACTTTTTTAATCTCATTGTTTATTTCACTGGTTTTTACCGCTATAGGATTTTTTAAAGCATGGCGCAGGTCTGTGCTTAAAGAAGCAGAATTAAGTGCGCAGATGATGGCCTATAAATATGAAGCATTGCGCAACCAGTTAAACCCTCACTTTCTGTTCAACAGTTTTAATGTGTTGAGCGATTTGGTTTACGATGACCAGGCCCAGGCGGTTAAATTTATCCGGCAACTCAGCGATTTGTTCCGTTATGTGCTGGATAGCCGCGACAAGGAACTGGTGAGCCTTGAGGAAGAGATGACCTTCCTTAATTCGTACATTTACTTATTGAAAACCCGTTTCGGGGATAAGCTTGACCTGAAGATTAATTGCTCACCAGATGCTTCGGCGATGGTAGTCCCAATGACTCTGCAGCTTTTAGTTGAGAATGCTGTTAAACACAATGAGGTTTCCGAACAATTTCCGCTGAGGGTTGAAATACGGCGAAACGGAGAATACATTGAAGTTGAGAATTCACTGCGCCACAAAAACGTAGGGGACGATTCAAAGAATACCGGGCTGAAAAACATTGCGCAGCAATACAGTTTCTTTACCACCAGGGAAATCGAAATCAAGCCGGGGGAGACAACCTACAAAGTGCGAATTCCTCTGATACAAAAAGACTTACAATGAGAATACTGATTATTGAAGATGAAGTCAGGGCAGCCAATCACCTGGAGCGCCTGCTAAAAAAAATTGCCCCTGAAATGGAGGTTTTGGCCAGGCTTGAGTCGGTTCGGGAGTCGGTTGAGTTTCTGAACCGTGTCCGCGATCCTGATTTAATTTTCTCGGATATTCAGCTTGCCGATGGGTTAAGCTTTGAAATCTACGCCAAAGTGAAAGTCTCCTGCCCGATAATCTTTACCACAGCCTGGGATCAATATGCCATACAGGCATTCAATACCAATGGCATTGACTACCTGTTGAAACCGGTTGAAGAAGACCGGCTGATGAAAGCAATAGAAAAAGCCCGGCAGTTTTCACCTATGCCAATGCTTGAAAAAATACTGGCTATGGCGGGTAGTTTGCCTGCTAAATCTTATAAATCAAGGTTTCTGATCAAGGTTGGCGAGAAAATCAAAACTATTCCTATTGAAGAAATTGTTGCATTTTACAGCTTAGAAAAGGCAACTTATCTGCATACTACAGGAAAAAGGAGCTATTGCATTGACTTTGCGCTTGATCATCTTGAAACCATTGTAAATCCCGACCTGTTCTTTCGTATAAGCCGCAAATACCTGGTTTCACTCGGGGCCTGCACCAACATCACTGCCTGGTCGAACAGCCGGCTTAAACTAAATATTGAAGGTATTGAAGATCAGGAAATTATTGTTGCACGGGAACGTGTTCAGGAATTCAGAGAATGGCTTGACCGATAGCAGCAGGATTGCCCATTGCAACTTTTCAGGATAATCGGACACTAATTACTTACAAGGAAATTTGCTTTAATTACATTTAAACTTTCCTGAACTAAATATTTGCAATAACAACAAGAAGCAAACCGGTTACTTCTTGTTGTTAAAGTTATTATACCTATAGTATTAGTCAATTACTTCAGTTACTATTTATTTAATGTTATTGATTATGAATAACCTATATGATAGTAGTTCGTCATTGGAAGAAAAGTTGTCAGCTGCAGAAGAAGAAAACCGTCAGTTAAGAAGTGAACTTTCAAAATTTCGAAATATAGCAGACTTACATTTATCTTACGAAATTCCTCAAATTGAGTTACTTACCAAGGAACTTGACTTAATTCACCATGTAATGAGATTTGGAAATTTCGCGTGGTGGAAAATGGAACTACCTTCCGGGGATGTAACTTTTAGCAGGGAAAAAACAGATATGATCGGCTATAGCCAGGAAAACTTTAAACATTATACTGATTTTACAAGAATTCTGCATCCTGATGACTTTGACAAAACGATGAAAGCAATGCAGGATCATATAGATGGTTTGACGGAGTTATACCATACTGAATACCGGATTAGGCATGCCAGCGGGGAATACCGGTGGTTTGAGGATCTTGGAAAAATAATCGAAAAACATGAAGAGTCTCTCTCCCAAAGCATGATTGGTTATGTTTTGGACATTACCGATCGAAAAACGGCTGAAATTGGACTGAAAAACCAGAATAAAGATATTGAGGACTATTTGAGTATTATTCCCGATTTACTGTGCCGATGTAAAAGTGATGGTACTATTATTTTAAGAAACCATGCATGGAGAAATATCCTGGAGTATAAAGAAAACGAAGAAATAAACATTTTTGAAATAATACATCCCGATGAAAAAGAGCAGTTAATTGAACTTTTCAATGATTTAACGCTTGAAAGCACTTACAATGGAATTATCAACCGGATTTATAAAAAAAACGGGACCGAAATATTGGCAAATTGGCACATTAAGAAACTGAACGAAGATTTCCTTGTTGAGATTAACGATATTACAGAAAGACATCAGGTTGAATTAAATCTTATTGAGAGCAGCAAGAGATTTAATCAGATCGCAATGATGAATGGGGAAATAATATGGGAGATTGACAGAGAAGGCCTCTACACCTATGTAAATCAAGCCTTTGAACAAGTGCTGGGATATACCCGTGATGAAGTTGTTGGAAAACTCCACTTTTACGACATGGCAGCATCCGGTGACCTGAAGAGTCTGAAAAATAAAGGTCTTGAGATTATTTCAAAAAAAGAGGTTTTTAATGATTTCGAAAACAGGGTAATCAGCAAATCCGGCAAAGAGATATGGCTGCTAACCAATGGGTCTCCGGTTTTAGACAATGATGACAATTTAATTGGCTACCGGGGCAGCGACAGGGACATAAGTGAGCATCGCGCTATGCTAAAAGCATTGTCTGAAAGTGAAAAGCGTTATAAAGCGGTAGCCGAAAGCTCAAATGCAGGTATAGGACTTGTTGATAAAAACGAAATTTTTATCTTTTTAAATGATGCACTTGCCCGGATGCTTGGATACAAAAAATCAGAAATGATCGGACATTCATTGGCAGAGTATTCAGCTTCTGATACTTACAATCAATTTGTCAATAAAACAACTACCCGGGTTCCGGGGTTTAGTGATCATTACGAAACTGCCATGATTCATAAATCAGGTGAAACACGGGTCTTTTCTGTTTCGGCTTCTTCGCTGACCGATAACGAAAACAATCTGGTAGGTACAATCGGCGTTTTAATTGACATTACCGACAAAAAGAAGAACGAAGCTTTGCTGGAAAAACAGAACCAGCAACTTACTGAATTAAACGAAAGACTTTTCAACCAATATGATGAATTGGTTAAAGTGAACACCGAACTGGTAACAGCCCGCAAGAAAGCCGAAGCCAGCGATCACCTGAAATCAGCCTTTCTAACTAATATTTCGCATGAAATACGTACGCCACTCAATGGCATTGTAGGTGTTTCTCAGGTTATCCTTCAACTTATTGAGCCATCAATGCAACTGGAAGAACTTGGTTCAATTATGCAACATAGCACTGATCGCCTGATTAATACCATTGAAGATATTATTGATGCCAGTATGTTTATGTCGGGCAACGTATTACCGGTTTACGGCAGTTGCGACTTCAGTTCATTGATTCACGACCTTGCTTCCATGTATGAACATGCTGCAAAAAGGAAGGATCTGAAGTTGAATTTTAATATTGATCCCGCACTCGAATCTACACATCCGGTTATTGATGAGAAGCTTACATCCAGAATTCTGGGAGAAATAATCGACAATGCCGTTAAATACACTTCAACCGGAAAAATCGAGGTTATTGTTGAGGCAAAATATGATCATCTTATAATTAAGATTTCAGATACAGGCATCGGAATCCCCGAAAATGTAATCCCCATCATTTTTAAACCTTTTTCACAAGCCGACGGGTCATCAACCAGGCTAAAGGACGGCAACGGTCTGGGATTATTTATTGTAAAAGAAGCCATTAAACTGTTAGGAGGAAAGATAAATGTTCATTCTGATCCGGCAAGCGGTACAGTTTTCATTGTAAAACTCCCGGTAATTAATGCTTTTACAGCGATAGAAGAAAACGTTGATCAGAACAACGAACCGACTTCTGATTTTTATTTAACCATTCTTATTGCAGAGGACGAGGAATTTAACCTTAAATACATCACCCGCCTGTTGGCTGACCGGAAATGCCATATACTCACAGCCAGAAACGGCATTGAAGCAATTGATCAGCTGGATGCTCATCCAGAAATCAGTTTAATTCTTATGGACTTGAAAATGCCGGATATGAATGGATTTGAAGCATCAGAGATAATAAAGACACGCCTTCCCCGAATGAAAATAGCGGCAGTTACAGCTTATGCTTCAATGGACGACCATAACCTGGCCATTGCTTCTGGCTGTGACGAAGTAATAACTAAGCCTTTTAAAGCTAACGAGTTATATAACCTGATTTATAAGCTAACAGGGAAAAATATTTAATAGATTTTTAAACAAATGGTATATTAATTAAAAGCAAATGAATAGCCGGCAAGTAGTTTAAATATTACCCAAAGAATAGACAATGCTGAGATTGTAAAAGCCAGAGATGGAACAGTCTTTTTGGATTTGTAAATTCTTGAGTCATGAAGATACCCGACTGAACTCATGATTAATGAAAAAATAATCATGAAAACTACACAAGTGAGCAGCATATTTAATCTCATTGCAGGCCACCAGATCAGGCCTGCGTAGAAAATCCCCGGAAAAACAGGCAATACAAGGATATAAAGCAACCAGCTCCTTTTAAGTGAAGCCGATAATAAAAACACCTTGCCGGGCGCTGTTTTCAGGAAATTGTATTGAAACCTTTTACAATACAACACCAGCAAAGCAGAAATTAAAAACACTACGGCCATTCTCAGATAGACAGATTCAAGCACCCAATGCAATGCAACCCCAAAATCGCGATAGTAGAATATAGCTTTCAACAGGTTACTTATAAAAAACACAATCAGATTTAGCGAAATCCAATTTAAAAGTAAGCGTGTTTGCCAGGTTATATTTTTAAGTCTGCTTATTTTTTCTCCAATAAATATACCGGTAAGAAGTATTATAAAATAAGGCAATGTATAGGTTAACAGCAAGGCGCCTTCACTCCAGATTTTCACATCCCCTGGTAGGTATACAATCTGAAATAATGAAAA
>JAAXUD010000500.1 GCA_013336205.1 Lentimicrobium sp.
GAATCGGTAATATTCTTAAACTCCTTGTCCTTTTCACTATACTGACTCTGAATGAACTTCAGGTTGTCGTACAATGGTTCCATGTAAGGATTGATCTTTGATTTGATATCACCGGGCAAAAACCCAATATCCTTATTGCTTAGCGGAACTATTGGCCTGGCCAGAAACACCTGTTTAAAATTCCGTTTCTGATCGAGCGCTGCAGCAAGGGCGAGCAGAGTTTTTCCTGTGCCGGCAACACCTTGAAGCGTAACCAGTTTAACATCGGGGTTCAGGATAGCATGCAATGCAAAAACCTGTTCCGCATTGCGGGGCATAATTCTGAAAGCAGCGCGTTTCTCAATTCGCTCTATCCTTTTTGTCAGCGCGTTGTAAAATGCCAATGCGGAAGTATTGGTATTGCGAAGGATGTAATAATGATTGGGCACCGGATCTTTCACCCCAATTTCCTTAGGGAGACAATTCCCATTCTGATAAAGCTTATCAATGGTTGATCCATGAAGATTATTGATGGTTGTGATTCCCGTGTAAAGCCCTTCAACATCTTTTATTTTTCCGGTAAGGAAATCTTCGGCTGCAATATTCAGTGATTTTGCTTTAAGGCGCAGGTTGATATCTTTGCTTACCAGAACAACCTTCCGATCAGGATTTTCCTGGGACAGGGCAAGCGCTGCATTTAGAATCCGATGGTCAGGTTTGTTGTCATCAAAAATCTGGCGTGCATCCAGTGTGCTCCGTTCATTCATAACAACTTTAAACTTGCCGCCTTTCGATTTAACCAGGGGAATCCAATCGGTAAGCATGCCTTTATCCGACAGCGCATCAATAATCCGTATAAACTCCCTGGCCTCAAAGTTTTTAGTATCGTTACCTTTTTTGAAGTTATCAAGCTCTTCGAGCACAGTTATTGGAATCGCAACATCATTATCATCAAAGTTGTTAATAGAATCGTGGTTATATAATATAACTGAAGTGTCAAGAACAAATATTTTCTTCTGTCCCGATAATTTTACTGATTTCACCCTGGCGATAGTCTCCTTAATTTCAGGAAGGTCGCTGATAAGAGATTCCTTGTTTTTTGAAGGTTTGGGTTTGGCAATTCTGGCCTTCGGCTTAACAGGAGCTATAATTTTTCCTTCAGGAAGTTCTGCCTTTACAGGTTTTTTCTTCTCTACAGGTTTATTGCTTAAGGAAATGCTGGTAATAACGTCAGGAACAATGCTGGCTTTCTTGTTCACTGTTTTTATTTTTACAGGAATTTCAGGGATACTGTCAATCCTTAGTTTTTTATCCGGCTTTATCTTCCTGATCCTGCCTGTTTCCTTCTCAGATTTCAAAGAGGACATATGAGCAATTTTAATGTCTTCGGCATCCTCATCTTTCAGTTTTTTCTTAGCCATAGTACGAAGTTTTCAGTAAATACCATTAATCACAGGGCTGGGGCGTTCGATTCAGTCTCCGGGTATCATACCCCTCATCTTTCAATGAACCAACAATAGAATTATACAAGTCTTCGGGTAATGCAGGCGTGCGGCTCAGTATCCATAGATAATCCTTTCCGGGTGAGGAGACCACAGCCCATTTATAATCATTATCAAGTTTTACTATCCAGTAATCTGCTTTTAAAGGCCAGAAAAACTGAACCTTTAGTTTGGTGTTATTACTTCCTTCAACTGCAAATGCTTTACCTGTGATACCACTTTCCTTCTTGTCAAAACCACCCTTGCGACACTTATTTACTACCTTAACATAACCGCGTGGCATCAGGGTATATTCGGCTGTTGTACAATGGCATCCCCGCTGAAATTTAACCGGAAAGGAAGCTACATCGTACCACAAACCGGCATATTTTTCAAGATCAACACTTCCAATTGCGGTAGGCAGGTTATTCTGTGCCTTGCAACCAAGAAGAAAGCAAGCAGCCAAAGCAATCATAATTTTTGTATTCATTTTATTATCTGTGTCGTAAATTTAATTAAAAACAAATCCTTTAATTACAAGTAGCCAGACATTTAAATAACAAAATAATTTCATTGTATCCACTTGTATATCTGTAAACTAACAATATTTATCAACAATTTTTGACACAGGGAGTGTAACAATTAGCTTTTTATTGCCAACCCGGATGATTAAAGCCTGATTTTGAAATACAACAAAAAAGGGGCAGTTCCCTGCCCCTTTTTTAAGTCTGAAAAAGGAATTATTCCTTTCCTTTAGCACCCATCATAAGCAGTTCATTAACAACGATCTCTGTCATGTTATGGGTCTTACCATCTTTATCGTCCCAGGTGCGATAGGTAAGTTTGCCTTCAATTGCGATTTCTTTGCCCTTGCTAAGATATTTTTCGCAGGTTTCAGCCAGTTTTCCCCACACCACCAGTTGATGCCATTGGGTTTGTTTCACCTTCTGACCACTTTTGTCAGTATATTCATCATTGGTAGCAACTGACAAGCGTGCTACTTTTTTATTACTTTCAAAAGTTTTAATTTCCGGATCTGAGCCAAGATGACCAATCAGTTGTACACGGTTTCTTAATGAGTTCATGATTTTAATTTTTAAATGGTTATTGATTTAAGAGTTAATCAGATTATTATTCAATGTATTACCTAATGATTCAGCGTATTTAACTAAGTTGCCTTTTTAATGAACTGGTCAATATTATTCTGTGTTGCGTTGTCCAACCAGCATAAGATCATTGACAGTAATTTCGGTAATGAACTTTTTATTGCCTTCTTTATCCGTATAAACGCGATATCCAAGTTTTCCTTCAATGACCACTTCCTGCCCCTTTGCAAGGTTCTTCTCGCAAACATCGGCGAGAGGTCCCCATGCAACAAGTGTATGCCATTCGGTTTGTTTTACTTTTTCACCGCTTTTGCTCATATATTCATCATTAGTAGCCAGGCGTAGACGCGCTACCTTGCGACTTCCTTCCAGGGTTTTCATTTCAGGATCAGCTCCAAGATGGCCAATCAATTGTACGGTATTGTTGATATTATTCATGACTTTTGTTTTTAGCAATAATTTGAAATTAAAAATTATTTATGATTAACCTATACGGCCTGGCGACCACTGATCATTAAAAGATCGTTGACAGTGATCTCTGTAACCAGGCGGCTGTTTCCATCCCCATCGGTAAAAGTGCGGTAGGCAATGCGACCTTCAACCGCAATCTCACGGCCTTTGAGCAGATATTTACCGCAGATCTCGGCCAGTTTGCCCCACACGATCAATTGATGCCACTGGGTGCGGA
>JAAXUD010000501.1 GCA_013336205.1 Lentimicrobium sp.
AGCACCATGCCTTCAATGGTTGATCTGATGATGGTATTGCTGACAGCCCCGGCCGTTTTGGTTATGCCTTCGCGAATCAGCTGGAGATTGTTTTCGGCAGCATCCAGATCTTCCTGTGAAGTTTTCAGGGCTAACTCGTAATTCTGAAGTTCAGCCAGGGCAATTACCCGGCTGTCGTAAAGTGATTTTTGGCGGTTGTAGTTCTGTTTGGCATTGTCCAGGTTGATTTTTGTCCGGTTCACCCGCGACTCTGCCTCATTCAGGTTGATCATATTGGGAATAATCCGCACTTTCGCGATCATATCACCCTTTTTGACCTTCTCACCCGGCTCAACATAGAGCTCAGAAATGATTCCCGAAACCTGTGGCTTGATTTCGATTTCCTTACGGGGAACAACCTTGCCGGTGGCTACTGTCTTCTTTACGATATTGGTAACCTGGGCGGTAGTAGTATCAAAAACTACAGGTTTGGCCTGGGATTTCCGGTACAGGTAAACAATGGTACCAACAAAAACTACCAGTATTATAACGCCAATCACAATCTTTAATGCCTTTTTCATTGTAAGCTGTTCTTTATAGGTTAACAAAACTGTTTATTCATATCTGAGTGCATCAATAGGCTTGATGCTGACTGCCTTGCGGGCAGGAATGAAACCGGCCACGGCCCCTGAAATCACAAGTATCACCAGTGCTGTTATGGCCATATTAAAATCGATACTCGGGTTTTTGAACATATTCGATTCAGCATTGCTTGAGGTCAGGGCATAATTAACACCTTCAAGAATCCCGACCCCGATAACCAGGCCTACATAGCCTGCAAACGTTGTCAGGAATACCGATTCGGTAATAATCTGTGAGATGATATTCCATGGTCTGGCGCCAATAGCTCGCTGAATGCCAATTTCTTTGGTTCTTTCCTTCACAATTACCAGCATAATGTTACTGATGCCGATAACGCCCGCCAGCAGCGTACCGATTCCGACAATCCAGATAAGGCCGTTGATGCCTGCAAAAAGGCCGGTCATCTGGTTGTATTGTTTCTCCAGATTAAAAGAGCCGATTGCCTGTGGGTCATCCGGGGCAACTGAATGACGGCGTTTGAGCAGGGCGGCGGCTTTCTCTTCTACTTCAGAGGCTGAAATGCCCGGTTTGGAAGTAAAGGCAAACCAGCCGATGATATCGCCCCAGTTGTAAACCCGTTGAAAAGTGGTGAGTGGTATAAATATACTCTGGGCTTTTTCGCCACCAAAGTTAACACCTGAATTTCTTGGATTAAAAACCCCGACTACCTGAAAATAGATGCCCTGAATCTGGATATACTGTCCGATGGCTTCCTCCCCGGGCTTAAAAAGCACTTCATAAACCTTACTTCCGATAACGGCTACTTTGCGTTTTTCATTCAGGTCGGCGTGGTTCAGAAACCGGCCTTTATCAATAATCACAGGGTCAATCTCATTCCATTCGGGATAATCGCCCATAACAGAGAAAGCCCCTGATTTAGCCCCGCGAATCACGTTGTTTCCTCCATTAAAACCGCCACCCTGGGTCCTGGGAGCCAGAATGTCAATCTCAGGAATCTCGCGCCTGAGTGCATCAATATCATCGTTTTTAAAGTTATAATTCCTTGCCCGTGGCAAGCCTTTATAGGGAACGGAGGTCGGCCTGGTCCACATAAACACACTGTTTGTGGCGAAGTCTCCAAAATCGCTGGTTACCCCATTGCGCAATCCTGTGCCCGATCCAAGCATTACCACCAGCATAAAAACACCCCAAAACACACCAAAGGCAGTGAAGAAGGTACGAAGCTTGTTCTTCTTCAGCGCACTCATAATCTCTTGCCAACGGTCCAGGTCAAACATCGTTTTGAAGTAAAAAGTCTAAAGTAAAAAGTAAAAAGTTTAAAGCTCAAAGTTTAAAGCTCAAAGTTTAAAGCTCAAAGTTTAAAGCTCAAAGTTCAAAGCTCAAAGTGTAAAAATCAATAAATTCGTCATTCGTCATTCGTCATTCTCTCTTTCCCCTTCTCTCAATCTCCCTTTATGCTTGTCTCTGAGCCCTGAGCCCTGAGCCCTGTGCTTATTCGTCCCTGAGTGCCTCAATCGGTTTAATGGCCGCAGCTTTCCTGGCTGGAATAAAGCCTGCCAGCGCGCCGCTAAAAACGAGTAAAAGCAAAGCATACAATGCAATTCCCAGATCAACCGATGGTTGTGAAAAAAATGCTGATTCTATTTTACTGCCTATTGTTTCCAGGACCACTACGCCCAGCACCAGTCCAAAATATCCGGCAAATGAAGTGATCAGCACCGCTTCCTGCAGAATGAGACTGACAATGCTCCAGGGTGTAGCACCCATTGCTTTGCGGATGCCAATTTCCTTGGTCCGGTCTTTTACCACAATCATCATGATGTTGCTCACACCCACAATACCGGCAATGATGGTTCCAAAACCGATAATCCAGATGAATAAGCGGATGCTTGCAAACAACCGCATAAACTTTTGAAATTCTTCCAGGCTGTTCCAGGTAAAAATAGCACGCGGGTCGGTCGGGTCGAATTTGTGCAGGGCTGCCAGCTTCGATCTTACATCCTGTTCAATCTGCTTGCTTTCCTCAACCGAAGCATCGCCAACGGTGATGGCAATGGTATTAATTCTGTTGTCGCCGGAGAATACCCGTTGTGCTGTGCTAATAGGCAGGTATATTAAACGCATATTGTCATCGCCGTTGTTGTCGTCGTCGGTAAAAATACCAACCACTTTAAACGGAACTCCATTTACATTGATGTATTTCCCGATCGGGTCTTCCCCTTTAAAAAGCGCTTCTTCAACCTGGGGACTGATGGTGGTTACTTTGCGGAACTGGTCAATATCCGGCTGGTTGATGTAGCGGCCTCTGATAATCTTCAGTTTTTCAATGTCAGCATAATCCGGATACACATTCCTTACCCCAAAGCTTCCCGACTCTTTCTTGTAGGATAAAACATTGGTTCCCCAGATGTTATAACGCGATGAACTTTTGTCAATGCCTTTAATCGATGTTTTTACAGCATCGTAATCTTCGTTTACCAGTTGAATGTTCCGCCCCGGTTTCATGCCTTTGTAAGCCAGACTCGTTTGACCGCTCCATACCCAGATAGTATTGGTGGCCGAAGATTCGAACTCTTTCTGAACCCCGTTCTGCAAACCATTGCCTGAACCCAGCAGAATCATGAGCATAAAGATGCCCCAGGCAACGCTGAACCCGGT
>JAAXUD010000502.1 GCA_013336205.1 Lentimicrobium sp.
AAAAAGATTTCCAGTATAAAAGAAATCTGGAATTTAACCTGTTATCTGTCAGAATGCCAGATTGTATTGCTAAATCTGACTATCGTCCCCAAAGGTAGTTTCTTGTCAAATTTGTCATTCAAATATAGCTCGCCTGATTCCAGTTCAGGCTGGTTTCCAAAGGCTGATTTAATCAGGTTTTCACCAATCAGTGATGAAAATCCCATTGAATATAAACTCATTATCAGGAAATTTTCATTTGGATCGAGCAATTCGCTGCACAGCTTAATCATTTCATTGATATTTTCTTCCAATACCCATTTTTCACCATCAGCGCCACGGCCATAAGCCGGAGGATCGAGGATAATGCCCTGGTATTTCGTGCCCCTGCGCACTTCCCGTTTCACAAACTTCAGGGCATCTTCAACAATCCAGCGTATGCCATCCAGGCCACTGATTTCCATATTTTCACGGGCCCAGGTAATCACCGGTTTGACAGAATCAACATGCGAAACATCGGCACCCGCAGCGCAGGCGGCCAGAGAAGCGCCTCCTGTGTAAGCGAAAAGGTTCAGTACCTTCGGCCTGGATGCTTTCATGGCTTTCACCCTGTCATAGATAAAATCCCAGTTATCGCCCTGTTCCGGGAAAACGCCGATGTGTCTAAAGCTGGTTAGCCCCAGGCGCATTCTCAAATCCATTGATTTATAACTGTAGCCTATCTGCCATTGCTCCAGGCAGCCTTTATTCAGAAACCACTTCCCTTTTTCAGGGTCGTTTTTCTCCTTGCGGAAAATAGCCTGCGACCTCTTTTGCCAATCAGCCTCATTCAGCGATTTGTCCCAGACCGCCTGGGGCTCAGGACGTGTAATGACCTGATTACCGAACCGTTCAAGTTTTTCAAAGTTGCCGGAATCAATCAGTTCGTAATCTTTCCAGTGGGCAGGCGTCAGCGATTTTATCATAATGAATGGGTTTGCCTGAAAGCAAAAGTCTCTTTGGATAATCTAAAGTGCAAAGATGCGAATTTTCTCTAATTTTGCTTTGCATGTTCACTTCAATCCCGAAATCATGACCGACCTGATTACCAGTGCGCAAAACCCCAGGATTAAAAACCTGGTATTACTACAGCAGAAATCGCGTGAACGTCGCAAACAAAACAGGGTGGTGGTAGAAGGACTCCGGGAAACCGGGATTGCCGTTGCCAATGGTTTTAAAATTCTGGAGTTGTTTGTCTGCCCCGAAATTGCTGATTCACAAAATTATCAGTCAATAGCCGGCAATGCGCTGCTTACACTGCTTAGCTCAACTGTATTCGAAAAGCTTGCCTACCGCGAAGGATCCGATGGCTGTATTGCCCTGCTGGAACCAAAATGGCTAAAGATTACAGATGTAAAATTACGTTCCAATCCACTGGTAATTATTCTTGAAGCAGTGGAGAAACCCGGTAACCTTGGTGCCATACTGCGCACAGCTGATGCTGCGAACATTGATGCCGTGATAGTCTGTGATCCATTAACCGATATCTACAATCCGAATGTGATCCGGTCAGGAATTGGCTGTGTTTTTTCGCGTCAGGTAGTGGCCTGCTCAACCGGGGAAGCCCAGCAATGGCTGAAAGAAAATGGTATTAAGAGTTATGCTGCAGAGCTAACGGCTTCATCGGCTTATCATACGCTGAATTACCAGGGGCCGACCGCTTTTGTGATGGGAACGGAAGCGGATGGTCTCACCCGTAAATGGATTGATTTCTGCGATGAGCGGGTGATTATCCCGATGCTCGGCAGTATTGATTCGTTGAATGTATCTGTCTCAACGGCTGTGCTGGTATTCGAGGCGATGCGGCAACGGGGATTCTCCGGTGCCGGCAAACAGTGATGAAACGAATTTCCAAAGGATTGACTTAAAAACTATAAACCACGCCTATTCCAATCCTCAGGTTGCCTGTTTCAGCGCTTTCAATAACTTTATATTTTTCATCATTGGTTCCATAGGCGGCAACTGTATACTCCACTTCACCAATTATGCTGAACCTGCCTGTTACGAATGTCATCATGGGTGCAATTCTGTAAACATAGTCAATGTCAGCGTCACGGGCGTAAATGGCACCGCTTATATTTTCTGCTGCTCCGCTGTTTTTTGTGTATCCTAAAAATAATGACGGACTCCATTTTCCCAGTGACAAAGTTGTGTTCATCCATGCTGCATGATAATTGAGTGCAGCATAATCCCGGTTTCTGGTTAGTTCATCTGTGTAGGAAACACCGAATCCACCCATCATTAAATGATCATTGAGGGCCTGGCCGTATGTATATTGTGTTTTTACACTGAGCTTGCCGGAAGTAAAGTTGATGAAGCCAGACCAGGAGAGGCAGTTTAGCTGTTCCTCTGCCGCAAACAGGCTATCGGTGGCAATTCTGGGAGTGAGCATTTTGTAATCTACAGCAACACCCACAAATAGTTTGGTGCTTTTAAAATGTATTTGTCCGTGAAGATTTGGGATCAAACTGTTACGGATGTAAATTGAATTGCTGCCCGAAGGACCTGCATTTACATAATCTCTTTGCGAGGCAGCCACGGCTACAAAGTTGAGTTTCCCGGTTTTATAATCGACACGCACCTGGGGCTGGCGGCTGAACGAATGGAAAGGTGCGCCGGTGTTGAGCGACAACACATTGGGAATCATCTCAGGCAAGTCGAGTGGATGCCAGTACTGGCCAAGCAGTAAGCGGGTTTTTGCCCACTGCAATGAAATATAGGCATGACGAAGCCTGAGACTGTTGTTTTCAATATTTGATGCTCCGGTGAAATCACCTTCAATCAGCGCCAGCACTTTCGCCCCCAAAACATCGGGCCCGGTTGCTTTGGCTGTAATTCTGGTGGTCATTGCATATTGATTAAACGTAGGTTTTGCATTTATATCGGCACCGTTGGGGTCAATTAATGGCTTTTTTGGATAAAAAAGTAAGAAACCTTCTCTGGCTTCCACTACCTGACGGCTGTCGAAAATAGCGTCGGCACGGACAAAACCGCTTACAGATAGCTTGTATGGGTTGGTATTTTCCTGGGAATACAACTGAGTGGAGACTGATAAGAAAATGAAAATCAGTAATATAAGGTAGAAAGTGCGCTTCATTCTTTTTTGCGCAAAGTAATGGAAAGTTATCGCTGTAAACAAATGGCAATGATTATTTAAGATTCTTCTTAAAAAAAGGAGAACGATCACTTTTTTGCTAATTAGTCCCTCAATAATTCCCAAA
>JAAXUD010000503.1 GCA_013336205.1 Lentimicrobium sp.
CAAAAAAATCAAAAAAAACAGCAACCTGAGTTTTCAGTTTTTAGTTTATAAAAGAAAATTATATTTTATTTTATGAATTATTTAAATTAGCAGATTCAAAGTTTTAAAATCCTTAGCAGTCTTATATCCTGGGAATTCTATTTGCAATCCAACTACTATGAAAAGATTTTTCCTTAACCTGTCATTGCTGTTCATCGTATCTTCATCCGTGGCTCAGTGGAATATGGTTTATGAACTTGTACCACCATCACCTTATAATGATGAATACTTTAGTAAACTCTGCTTCCTTTCTGCGGATAATGCATTCTTTATGACAAGATGGAGTGGCATTCACGCGGCCGGGTATTCAATAAAAAACACCAATGATGGATGGAATACTGTTCAAAGTGTTTTTTCGGAAGGCGGAGATTATGATGAGATGTATTGCAGGGACATGCAATTTATCAGTGATAACATCGGTTACAAACTGAGTGGTTCCGGAATATTGGCAGGCGCTGTAAAAACAATTGACGGCGGAAGACACTGGACAACTGTTGCGAATAATGCATCTCTATACCTTTCTCTTAAATTGTTTTACCTGAAGGAAGATTTTGGCTATTATCTTCTTGATAAGGACTATTTATCTCCAAATTTTGAGGTTATCGCTTCCGATAGCGGACGTTGTACTACTTATCCCGTATCTGACAGTTATATCACACCTTCTGAATTTATTTTCAGCAATGACTCAACCGGGTATATTCTATGTAAGGATACTACTCAAAACTACCTGTGCCTGCAATCCACCGATTCAGCCAAAACATGGACCGAGGTTCTGAACAGTGCTTCAGACAAAATGCAGGGGATGCACTTTCCTTCGTCGCAGGTTGGATATATTCTAACCCAAAACGGAACCATTTACCGGACTGCAGATGGTGGCCACAACTGGAATGCCTTACCAACAAATGCCACACAGCAACTGGAGTCTGTTTATTTTGTCAATGAAACACTTGGTTACATTGCCGGAATGAATGGGTTACTCATCAAGACCATCAACGGAGGGCTTAGCTGGACAACTGAGACTACCGGCATCACTGAAAATCTTAAACAGGTCTATTTTTCAGACAATGGAACAGGGTTTATCAGAACGGATTCTGAAAAATTATACAAATACAGCAACGTTGGAGTTGAGAACCCTGAAAAACCAAATGAGGGCAATGACTGCATCGGCATTTACCCTAATCCTGTAAATGATCAGCTTACGATCAGTTTATGCACCACAAACCAGGAAGTTTCAGCCAGAATCGTATCCATGCTAGGAGTTGAGATTACACAATGGGGCAAGCTCAGTAGCACGAACCAGTTAGATATCAGCCAGCTGAAATCAGGAGTTTATCTTTTACAGATAGAAGTCGGTAACAAAATCACCAACAAACGCTTTCTCAAGGGATAAGCCAGGTTCGATAACTTTAAATCCCGGTAAGCAAAAACAGCCTTCCTACCCTTCCATCGATTTTTCAAGTTCCCGGGCATGCAGGAGAAATTCATCTACTGTCATCTCCTTGAAATAGAGCAGTCCGTGTGTGGTTCTCAGCCGCGGACTTTCACTCTGGTAGAAAAATGGCTTGCCAAGCAACAGCTGCACATTACGGAGCTGATCTACCCATATTTCCCTGGAAAGATCGCTGAACTTGCCATCATATCGATAACTTGGAAAAGAGGCTTCAACCTGGCTCAGGTAGCAATTGGTAAATGCGTCGTTCATGACGCCCATCGCGTTGAGCGAAACAGGGACAATATGGCTGACTTCGGCAGGATGGAACTGATACCAGACATTGCGATATCCCCAGATACGCAACTTGCTCAGGTCGGTTTCCTTCCCCCATTCCCTGACAGCTTCAGCAATTGCCTGCAAAACCTTGTAATGTGTATCCGGACCGCTTCCTTCCGGGTCGAATGCAAGGCTGATCACTGTAGGACTAATGGCGCGCAGTTGCTGAAGAACTGGTTCAACATCACGCTTACGGCCTGGTTTTTCAGTAAAAATATCACCAGTATAGAATCCCAGCCTCAGGTGGTGAACTTCTTCTGAAGTCATCCCAAAACAAGCCCAAACCAACTCTTCTTCAAACTCTCTGATCATGCCCTTGAGTGTCTGAATTTTTGCAGGAACTTTTTCTCCATCATAGCTATTGCGGGTAACTGACAGAATATCATTTATCTGATTAAGCAACTGTTGCTTGTTTTTAACACTCCAGATTTCAATCACATTGCGGATCATCCGGTGCGAAAAGCCACGTCTTCTTTCTTCAGGTTGCCCTGAAGCAACTTTAATCAGGTAGTGATATACATCCTTATCGCGCTTATGACGAAACCCGAATTCAAAGAAATTGGGATATTCAACCATCTGGATCAGGCCCCGATCAAGAAATTTAAGGGTATCTTCGAGTGCTGTGATCAAAAAATTGTTGGTAACGGCGGTAAAACCGGATGTCAATACCGAAAAGTGGGATTTGTTGGTTTCGTTTCGTGATAAGCGGTGAATATGCGGTAAGAGCCCAAGCATAATATCATCATGGTGCGGCCCGGTATGATAGAAAACCTGGTTTCCCAGAGACGACATTCCCTGCTCAATTTTCCTTGAAACTGAGTCAATCACCGATTGTACTGTATTCTCATTAATGTCTGGGATGAGGCAGCAATAGTCATCATTTAAAAGGTCTTCAGGCTGAACATGATTCCCGAATTTATTGATTTTTCGGCAAAGGTCAATCACGGCTCTGTCGGTTTTTTCCTGGTTCCAGGGTGTGCCTTTATAATAATGATCTACGGAATCATTCAAGAGGCTGGCTGCTCCACTTGTCAGATAGAAGCGGGCATTGGGTAAGCCGGCAAGTACAGAGGCCGGATAAAGGTTTGACGGCTTTTCTTCGAGAGCAGAACGCACCATCGGTGCCTTAGCTTCACCGGCAGCAAATATGATGGCAACCGCATCAGGATTTGTGGTGATTGTTTCAAGACCAATAGTAATAACCAATCGGTTACGCGACACCTCTATACCTCCCAGATCGCCGGCAGCCACTGCCTGTGTTTCAAAATTAGTGGCGGTGAGCCGGGTACAGGAATGGTGGTCTGAACCACGCGTATTAAATGCAATATGACCATCCGGCCCTATCCCTCCCAGGAAAAAACCGATACCGCCCATTTCTCTTATCTGGCGTTCATAGTTTGTACACCAGTTGTCAACCAGAAAAAC
>JAAXUD010000504.1 GCA_013336205.1 Lentimicrobium sp.
GCCAACGCCCATGCTTACTTCAGTAAAGCTCTTTTCTTCTTTACCCTCTTCCCCCATCTGAATTGAGGTGAGGCTGATGTTGGTTTTTATATTCTTAAGAATTTCTTCGCTGATAAGTGTTTCTTTCGACAATGAATCAGCACCTGCTAAATTATATTCAGGATTTACCTTGCGGATTTCCTTCACAATTTCTGCCCCGAGTTTCTGATTCTCAACTTCCTTCGACATTACATTCTTAAGATAGCTTTTGAGATCGATGCTTGCCTGCTTCTCGCTGTATATTACTGCGGTTGTTGGTACGCTGGCAGTAGGCCTTGGTATATACAGCAATGCATAACCTTGTTTGGCTGTCATCTTCGATTTGGCTGTTTCCAGGTCATCGTAAACATAATCGAACCTGAAGCGATCAGAGTTCTCAAATTTATTGATGAACCATCCTGTTTCGTCGAGGACATCTATGTTTTTGGTTTCGTCCGACATCTGGGAAAGATATACCGGAACGATAAACAGGGCTGCCATCAGGATTGGACCCAGAATCGTCATCACGATAAATGATTTCTTCTGCACCCTTGAGAGGTATTCGCGCTTTATAACGAGAGATATCTTGTTCATGACCGGTTGTTTTGAGTGGTTGCAGAATTATTTACGGCAGCATTCACCGTTTCAATAAAGATTTCGTTCATCGTTGGAATTATTTCGGTAAACGAATGAAAGGTAACATGTGGTATAAGCGAAGCAAGTAACTCATTCTGACTTGTTCCTTTCGGCAGCCTGATGGTTGCCCTGTTTAACTCGTCTTCCGGCTCCTGACTTATCAATTCAAAAGCCGCAGGAAGTACTGATCTGAGCGAACCTTCGAATCCATCATAATCAAGGGAAAACAGATTAGACTTATACGTTTTTTTGATGTCTTTCACTTTTCCTTCAAGTATTTTATGAGAGTTGTTTATGAGAGCGATATTATCGCACAACTCTTCAACTGAGGCCATATTGTGTGTTGAAAATATGATGGTCGCCCCGTTTTCCCTCAGTTTAAGTATTTCTTCCTTCAGAAGGTTCACATTGATAGGATCGAATCCACTGAAAGGTTCATCAAATATCAGCAAGGATGGCTCATGAATAATGGTTACAATAAACTGAACTTTCTGCTGCATTCCTTTCGAAAGTTCTTCAACCTTTTTATTCCACCAGTCCTGTATATCGAACTTTTCAAACCAGTATTTCAGCTTTTTCAAGGCATCATGCTTACTTACGCCTTTTAGCTGTGCCAGGTACAATGCCTGCTCACCAACTTTCATTTTCTTATACAAACCGCGCTCTTCGGGCAGGTAACCAATATGTTCCACATGATGAGGAGCGAGCTTCTCATTGTTAAAGAAAATCTCACCTTCGTCGGGTCCGGTAATCTGGTTTATTATCCTTATCAGGGAAGTTTTGCCTGCGCCATTAGGGCCAAGCAGGCCAAAAATGCATTGTTTGGGCACATCTATACTAACATTGGTAAGGGCCGTGTGGTTAGCGTACCTTTTGGTAATGTTATGTGCTGAGAAATAGTAGCTCATTTATGTTCGGTTAAATTGTACTGGTTTCAATAAAAAAAACCGGGGGTGATTCCTCTGAAAGTAATCATCCCCTGTTTATTACCTTGCAGTTGCAAAGCTATTGAAAATACTCTTTCATCCTATCGAAGAACGATCTGTCTTTGGCACCTGGATGCGGTTTGAAGTTGTCTGAATTGAGCAGAGACTCCATTAAATCCTGTTCCTGCCGATTCAGGTTCCTGGGTGTCCAGACACTGATATTAATCAACTGATCGCCCCGGCCATAGCCATTCAATGAAGGTATTCCTTTGCCTTTTAGCCTGAGTACCTTGCCTCCCTGGGTTCCTGCCTCAATCTTAATTCTTACTTTGCCCTCGATGGTTGGTACTTCAATTGAAGTGCCGAGTGTAGCTTCGGGAAAGCTGATGTAATGCTCGTAAAGTATATTGGTGCCATCACGAACCAACTCAGGGTGTGGTGTTTCCTCAATCTGTATGATAAGATCCCCGGGAACTCCGCCGCGTGGAGCCGCATTTCCCTTGCCGCCGACTGAAAGCTGAATGCCTTCAGAAACCCCTGCCGGAATATTCAGACTGATGACTTCCTCTCCTTTAACAGTCCCACTTCCGCCACACGAATCGCATTTGTTGGTGATGGATTGACCTTCGCCATTACAATAAGGACAGGTTGAGGTAGTTTGCATCTGTCCCAGAAAGGTGCTGGTTACCCTTGTTACCTGTCCGGTGCCACGGCAGTGGGAGCAGGTTGAAAATGCGGATCCGCCGGCTGCACCGCTTCCATTACAGGTGTTGCAGGAAACCAGCTTATTGACTTTTATTTTTTTCTCGACGCCGGTAGCTATTTCTTCCAGTGAAAGTTTAACCTTGACACGTAAGTTCGTTCCTTTGTTAACCCTGCGTCTGGAGCCGCCACCGCTGCTGAATCCGCCAAATCCACCGCCGAATGCATTGCCGAAAATGTCTCCGAACTGGCTGAATATGTCGTCCATACTCATACCACCGCCATATCCCTGGTTGCCGCCACCATTCCGGAGTCCATCGTGACCAAACTGATCGTAACGCGAGCGCTTGTCAGGATTACTCAGCACTTCATATGCCTCGGCTGCTTCCTTGAATTTATCTTCAGCTTCTTTATTCCCCGGATTTTTGTCAGGGTGAAACTTCAAAGCCATCTGGCGATAAGCCTTCTTTATCTCGGCCTCACCCGCATTGCGTGGTACACCCAGTATTTCGTAATAATCTCTTTTTGTCACTTCTCTTGTGCTATGTTCAACTATATTATCCGGATTGGTATTTTCATCAGACAGTCAGTGATTACCCTTTCGATTTATAGGAGAAGGTTATCGGACCACCTGATGTTAATACATTTTACTTATAAAGCCTCAAATCAGTTTCCCACCACCACTTTGGCAAATCTGATGACTTTTCCATTTAATGTATAACCCTTCTGGGTAACATCAATAATTTTATTTTTGAGGTCATCTGAAGGAGCCGGCATATTGGCAATGGCTTCATGAAAATCGGTATCAAACGTCAGACCAAGAGCTTCAGTTTCCTGCAAGCCTTTCTGAACCAGGTTGTTTTTAAGTTTGTTGTAGATAAGGAGTGATCCTTCTTTGAGACCTTCCACTCCTTCAAACTTTTCGAAGGTGCTGATTGCCCGCTCGAAA
>JAAXUD010000078.1 GCA_013336205.1 Lentimicrobium sp.
TGAAAAGGCTACTTTCCCTGATTGAGGAGGCCATTGTACCATGGATATTTCAGCATTCGTGCAACTTAAATCAGGACTGTTAATCTGACCTCCATCACGCAACAGGTTCTGATAAGCAACCAGGAAGTCGTAATAAGCTATCAATGCATCCCTTAATTGGCCTGAAATCTGCAGGTTATTGTTAGGGAAATATTCTTTGGCGAGCATGTGCTCACCTAATTCCAGATGGGAACCACCAAACGCAAAAATCACCGAATTGGTCAGCAAAACGCCGGGCGTATTAAAATATCCGGATGCATTGGCCAGATCGTAGTTCACATAAGCTGCCAGCACCGTGCTCTTTGAATTGTTGCTGAAAGCATTGTTGTCATTTATTATCCGGGCCAGATCCTCAAAATCATCGTTGGGGCCCCAAACTTCTGTGTACAGAAAATCTACCGGTGTCGAAGCGATGTTTTGCTGTCCATATTGATTTACTGCATTCATTATCAGTTTTTTATCCGGCATATCAGCTTTCATTGCGTTGATAAATTCCGTATAGGCAACCGGTAAATCCACGGTTTGCCCGGAATAATCGTATAAAGTGCGGTCTCTGATGCCAAGTTGATCGATGTGGTATCCATCAAAATCAAAAACTTCGTAAACATCTCTGTTGCGACTGCCAATGTATTGCTGCCATTCTGTATTTGAAGGATCGGTGAGGTAAATATCACTTTTAAACATCGGTGACGACAGGTGAAGATAATCCTTCCAGGTATGATTCTGATCGGTAAACAGATACCATTGATCTGAAACGCCATCGGCTGAAGCATTGCTTAATGCACCATATGCCAGGTTATAAAACATGGCTTTCATGTTGAACGAATGGGCTGTTTCAATGTAAGATTGTACTGTCGCCAGGTAAGTATCGCGGTTGGCTATATCTTTCCAGACCGGCGCCGGATTGTCAACTGTGCCGGCCAATGGTTTGTGGTGATCGCAATGCCAGTCGTAAAACTGTAAGCCGTTGATATGATAGCGGGAAAGGTTACTGATTACATAATCTATTGAACCTGAAGTCATCTCTGGAAAGCCGGACAGAAATCCATACCTGGGAAAACGGTTCCAGTCAGAGGATACATCCACAGCGATGCTTCCCTGCAAAGTTTCAGTTCCATTTTTAATTGTAAATACTTCAGCCAGATAGCCAGTAAAATCGGTTGCAGGAGGTGTCCAGCTCCAGGTATTCCCATCCGGCGTTTTTTCGTCCAGTATAAAGTTCAGGTGCCTGTAGCGCACCTTTATTTCAGACAATAATGACTTATCAGCAGTAAATATTACTGTTTCGCCTGGTTTATAGCACGATTTATCCGTAAAAAGCGAAACTTTGGTTACAACAGGAACCGGTGGATCATCATTATCGCCATTCTTCTTATCGCAGGAAACCAATAGCAACAGAAATAAAGTAAGAGAAAAAAAATTGCTGAACTTTTTCATTTTCACCATTAAGAACAAACAAGAAGTATGTACACTATTCAGAGAGTAAAAGGGTTGCCACTACCCGGCAACCCTTTACACACACCAACCAACCAACAATTACTGCTTTTGTATGCTGATTCCCAATGTTTCTACATTGGCAATGATAACATAATCCCCATCCGCAGTTATATTCCATTTATTATCATCAGCGGCACCACCAACATGCCTGTACATTTCGGTATCACTGGTGCGCATGTACATATCCTGACCCCAGTCGGAATTCCTGTTAACAGGAAATTTAAATTCACCGGCAACCATCGGGCCTGTATAAGTGAAGATGCACCCATCAGTCGCGTCTTCAACCAGCTCAATGGCATCGGTGATTGTCCACCCAATCGGGGTAGCGCTACCTACCATAAAGAGTTTCGTTCTTTTCATGGAAATGGTATTATCAGAGAGGTTAAGGGTAATAATGTAATGGCCTTTCTTTTCAATTGTCCATTTACTATCATCAGGATCGCCACCATGATGCAGGTACATAGTTGAATCCGTTAAGCGCATGAACATATCCTGACCCCAGTCGCTGTTTCTGTTTACCGGGAACTTAAACTCACCAACATTCATTACACCCATGTAAGTAAAGACAGATGGATTGTCAGGATCCTGAATCAGTTCGGTTGCATTGCTAATGTCCCATCCGTTGGGGGCAGCACCACCTACCATGTAGATATGTTCGTAAGCCGGTAAATCAAGCTTCACAACTTCTATTGTGAGGTCAAGTAAACTCACAACAATGTTGTAAACCGCTGCTTCTGTGATAGAAAATTTATTATCAGGCTGACTTTCATCAGTGCGGTACACGAGATGATTATCATCAACGCCCCGCTGATAGGAAGGAAGAAGACTGGCCTGCGTAGTTATAAATTTAAATTCCCCAACACCCAGCGCTCCTCTGAAACTAAAGATTGTTGGATTTTCAGCATCGGGAGTCATTGCAAGGGCACTGCCAGTTTCCCAGCCGGTCGGCAAAACAGTCCCCAGCAAATACAGCGTTGTCGTTACTGGTTCGAATGGTGTTACATTGAAGGTTATCGCATCCGAAACATCGGTCTTCGCCGGCGTGTCATAGATTGTGGCAATAACCCTGCTTTCAAGAACAGCAACAGTTCCGGTTGCAACATTGAAACTGTTCAGCAAAGTGGCATTCAGCTCAGATACTGTGAACGACTTTTCATAAACGGCTTTACCCATATCGAAAGTCAAAGGATCCGCAAAGTTATTGCCCTGCCTGTCAATTTCAAGTTTATAGGATATTGATGCTCCGGTTCCGTTGTTGGTACCTGTAGTCCAACTGAGAGTCAGTGCCGTACTGGCACTATTTATCTGTTGCAGAACCAGGTCGGCAGAGGAAGCTGAAAGGGCTAATTCACCAGCCAGCGCAATGTCTGTTTCTTCTTCATCCACGCATGATGAAATGAATGGAGCTGTAAAAACTACCAGTATTAAAAACACCAGATTAAAACCAACATTAAGAAGGTTGCCCCGTCTGGACGAGGATATAATTCTATTTTGATTTTTCATTTTTTCAAATTTACCGTGTTAGACTAATAATGAAGTTTAAGCGGTTAGTAACCGGGATTTTGTGAGAGGTTCGGATTTGCATCCCGTTCCTTTTGTGGGACAGGGAATAACAAATACTTGGAAGTCATATTTGTTTTCCCGATACTGTTCAGAAAATCAATGGCATACTGGCCATTGTTCACCCTGATAAGGTCGAACCATCGCTGTCCTTCAAATGCAAGTTCCAACCGACGCTCACTGAGCACTTTTTCACGAAACTCTTCTTTTGAAAGACCAGAAACACTTTCCAAACCAGCCCTGTTGCGCACTTCGTTCAAAGGAACCTCTGCTTCACTGGTATTTCCCAGTTCATTCAAGGCTTCAGCCTTCATCAATAAAACATCAGCATACCGCATTACAGGAAAATCCATAGGGCTGTTGTTGTAATCTGGAGCCAGCGATTTGTCAACCAAGAACTTACGCAAGTTAAAGCCAGTCATGGAATAAGATTGTGAATAATCCTTACCACCAAGTTGCGGGCAACCTTCATATAAAACGGTAACATCTTTTCTGAGATCACCAGTTTCATAAGTATTTATAAATTCCTCCGTTGGCTGATTCCAGCCCCAACCGCCTGCTACCATCTCCGAACCACGTGGACCGGTGAAAGTACTGAGCCATGAAGCCTGGTTCTCATTCGACCAGAAATCGTATCCAGCATTGCCGATATACTGTATTTCAAACAAAGATTCTACAGAATTCTTTTTTGTCGGATCGAAATTATCAGCATAATTTGCGTTGAGCGCATAACCAAGTTCAGCGACTGTATTACAAAGATCGACTGTGCCCTGGTAGTTGCCCCGGGTAAGGTAAACACTGGCCAGCATACCGGCAGCAGAACCTTTGGAAGCCCTGCCAAGATCAGCAGCACCATATGTTTCACGGGCAGGCAGCAACTCGATAGCCCTGGTAAGATCTTCTATGATCTGGCCGTAAACCTCATCTACCGGGTCGCGGAAAGGTCTCAGATCATCACCGGGATAAACCGGAGTCAGCAACAAAGGCACATCTCCGAAATACCTTACCAGAATATAATAGTAATGAGCCCTTAGAAAAAATGCTTCTCCCAGAATCCTGTTTTTCAAAGATTCACTGATTTCCATTCCGGGAACTTTTTCAAAAATAATGTTGCATCTTAATATTCCCGGCCAGGGACCCCGCCACAGGTCAAGTACTCCCTGATTATCGGTTGAAGTGACAAAATTGGCCATGTCCTGGGTCTCTTGTCCGTCAGAACCTCCACCTGCACCTACGATGCTGTTGGCCGCCATTATGTCGGAGGTCCACATGCGCATGTTGTAAAGCTTTGGCCACTGCAAAGGCTGATAGGCTCCGTTGATGGCAGCAATCGCATCGCTTTCGGTAATGTAAAAATTGTCTGTATTCACAGAATCTTCGGGTGATTTATCCAGAAAATCCTTACTGCATCCTGACACCAGTGTGATCAGGAGAATTGCTGATAGATATATTTTAAATTTCATATTACTGTCGTTTAGAAGGTTAGAAACCTATGTTAATACCAAAACTGTAAGTACTTGTCACCGGATACACATTGTTATCGATCCCACTGGTTCCGACTTCCGGATCAAACCCGGTGTACTTTGTAAATGTGACGAGGTTCAACGCTGTTGCATATACCCTGACTGAACCAAGGTGCACCTTTTTGATCAATGATCCGGGCAGCGTATAACCGAGAGTTACACTCTTGATTCTCAGATAAGAGCCATCCTCCACATACCTGTTACTTGGTCTGGCGTTTTTATTGGGGTCGTTGAATATGGCGCGTGGCATCTCAAAACTTGTACCTTCACCAACCCAGCGATCGAGTGTTTCAGTGGTCTGATTCTGTGCAACCGACATAGCCTCACTCCAGATGCGATTGGCATTCAGAATTTTATTTCCGGCCACACCCTGCAGAAAAATTCCCAGATCAAACCCTTTGTATGCAAACGAATTGTTGAGTGCAAAAATGAAAGTAGGATTGGGATTCCCTGTGAATATCCTGTCTTTATCATTGATAACACCATCGTTGTTCTGGTCAACAAAACGAATGTCGCCGGCTGAAGTCCGGTTGTATGGATCACTCCCATTTACCTGAACAGCATGGTTGTCAACTTCTGCCTGGTTCTGAAAAATTCCATCGGTTTCAAAACCATAGAATTCATTAATAGGATATCCGGCCTGTATCAAAGCAAGATTGTAATTCAGTCCTATGCTTCCACTCGTCATCGGAATGGTGTCGTTAAGACTCACTACCTTGTTTTTATTGTAGGAAAAATTAAATGTTGTATTCCAGGTAAAATCCCCGGTAATGTTCCTGGAATTAATACTGATTTCAACACCCTTGTTCTCCATTTTACCTGCATTGATAGATGGCACATAAACGTCAGAATATCCGGTTGTTGCAGGAACAGACATCGGCACAAGCATGTCTTCTGTGTTTTTGATATAACCATCGAGCGCAATTTCAACACGATAATCTAAAATTGAGGCATCAATACCGATGTTGGCCTGTTTTTGTTCTTCCCACTGCACATTTGGATTGGGCATCACAGTTGGCACAACAGCGGTAACTATTGTCCCGTTCAAATTGTATTTTATTGTCTGTAAAGCTGAGGCAAAAGTATAGTTGCCAATTTCCTGATTACCTGTAACCCCATAACCAGCCCGCACTTTCATATCATCAATAAAATCCAGAGTCTCCATGAATGATTCTTCTGAGATACGCCATGCTACACTGGCCGAAGGGAATATTCCCCATTTATTTCCTTCCCCGAACCGGGATGAACCATCACGCCTGATTGTACCGGTAAAAAGATACTTATTGTTGTAGGTATAATTAGCCCGACCCATATAGGAGAACAAGGACCATGAACTGGTGCTTCCGCCAACTGTTGGCTGATTCGTTCCATTGTTGAGTTGCTGTGTAAGATCGCTTGCAAATGTTTGAATAGATCCGTTCATATAGCTATACATGTTCTCCTGGGCACTCGTACCAGCCAAAAGAGTCAGATTATGCTTCTCAATAGATTTTTCATAGGTTAAGGTATTGTCCCAAACCCAGGTAGTGTTATTGTTATATTGCTCGTATAGGTAAGAATTCTCCTTTGAACTTGAGTTCCAGTGATAACTCGGAGCCCAGGTACGGGAATTCCAGAAATTAGCCTGCATCCCGAATGTTGACTTAAACTTCAGATTGTCAATGATCTCATATTCGCCGTAAACAGAGCCCAGCAGATTGTGACCTTTGGTTGAATTATCAACAGTTTTTGCAAGTCCGATTGGATTTACAAGATCACCATCCCACATTGGCTGGGCAACCGGTCCTGAATAATTGCCATCCTCCTGATAAATACTCTGCGTTGGCAACGCAAGCATGGTGTTGCGGATATTATAATCACCACTTGTTTTAACATCATGGTTAAGTGTAAGACTATTACCAAATTTCAGGTTGTCAAACACTTTGGTATCGGCGTTGAACTGAACTGTATAACGGGTGTATCCGGTATTCATTACAATACCATCCTGATTCAGGATGTTACCGGATACATAATAGTTGGTTTTATCGCTGTTTCCCGAGTAGGACATCGAATAATTACTCATCGGGGCTACATCAAAAAGACTGCCTAACCAGTCAGTTCCGGCGCCCAGTGCTTCAGGATCAGCATAGGCCGGATTTAATCCCAGACCAGCATTGGACATTATTTCATTGTGGAGAGATGCAAATTGCGATGCATCCAGCATTTCAACCATCGTTGAAGCTTTTTGCAATCCATAGAAATAGTTGAAATCAAGGTGAGATTTATCACCTTTCCCCCTTTTTGTGGTTATAATCATAACCCCGTTTGCACCACGTGAACCATAAATCGCAGTTGCGGAGGCATCTTTTAAAACCTGAATAGATTCAATATCATTCATATTCAACTGGTTAAGGCCACTTGAAACCGGAACTCCATCGATAACAAGCAAAGGATCGTTATTATTAATTGTACCTACACCACGAATCCGGATCGTTGCATCACTACCAGGTACACCCGACGAAATTACCTGAACCCCGGCAGCTCTTCCCTGTAGCGCATCGCTAACACTCGGCACCGGTAATGATCCAATATCCTTAGCAGGAACAACAGAGACAGCTCCTGTCAGATCTTTCTTGCGTTGGGATCCATAACCAATAACTACCACTTCACTCAGGGTTCCAACAGAAGGTACCATTTTAACATCCACTTTTCCCCTTCCCGCCAGCGCTATTCGCTGGGTTTGGTAACCGATAAATGAAAACACCAGGGTGGCATTATTTTCAGGTACATCAATCGAATATTTACCTGCCATATCAGTGACAGTTCCTGAAGTGGTGCCATCAATCAGTACATTAACTCCCGGGATAGAAGTACCTGTCTCTGCATCTGTAATCGTTCCACTAACTGTATGCTGCTGCCGGGGAGCCAATACAACAAGATTGTCATTTACAATAGTAAAGGCAATTTCTGTATGCTGCAAAAGGTCAGCTAACAGGTTTTCAATGGTATTCCTGCCTTTGACTTCCAGATTGGTTGTTTTATCAATATCGATCAGATCAGACCTGTATAAAAATTTGAAATCGGTTTTTTTTTCAATCTGGGCGAATGCTTCTTTTAAAGGAGCATTTTTAAGAGAGAGATCAATGTTGATGGATTGAGAGAATACTGAAGCATAAATATTGGTAAACCCCAATATGATCAAAAATAGCGCTATTCTCATGATTCTCAGTGTTTTTGAATGCCAGGCTGAAGACAACCAGGCATAGCAATTATGTAACTTTTTTTTCATAATTTTGCTTTGATTACTTTTTACAATCAGTTCGGTTTGCCTTGCCTTTAGCAAGGTGAGCCCGGGGATGATGCTTATTCGCAGTAAGCATTTTTCACCCACGAACTTCTGAAGGCCGGGCACTTTGTCTGGCCTTTGGTTTTTTTCATCCTGAGGGCATAGGGCTTGTAGGTTAGTTGGTTTGTGGTGTATTATTTGGATTTCAGATAGATATCCCTGAATACAATCTCATATTCGTATGATTTCTGAGACGATAATTTAAGGGCTTCCATGGCCTGATTAATGGTTTCCTTGTTAAATGAACCGGTAAACTTATAATTCCTGATTTTTGAATCAACGAAATGAATCTTAACATCATACCAGCGTTCCAGCTTAACTGCCAACTCACCGAATGATTCATCTTCGAAAAGCAGATTGCCATCCTTCCATTGCTCTTCAATTGCAGTACTTATATTTTTTCTTATAATAAATTTAGGATTGGCTGTTGCCCCCTGAAATTCCTTACCCGATGATTTTTCCTCACCTGACTCCAGGCGCATTTCCTTTGTACCCCTGACATAAATACATTTTTCGTTTGGCTTTAAGAATATTTCCCGGCCCGGTTCACCATGTGATTTTATAGGTGTTACGCTAAGTTTTCCTTCTATCAGGGTAGTTTCAATTCTGTTCTCATCCGGGAATGCTTTTACATTGAATGAAGTGCCGTAAACCTTAACCCTCACCTCATTTGCCAGCACATAAAATGGCTTATCAGGATTCTTTTGTACTTCAAAAAAGGCTTCACCCCTGGTCGTTACTTCCCTGACTTTGTGGTTGTAGTCGGTTGAGTAGCTGAGTGAGGATTCTGAGTTCAGCCACACCTTTGTACTATCAGGCAGAATGACGGAGGTTCGCTGACCCCGTGGCGAGAAAATATAGG